>NZ_JBHTSL010000080.1:0-22012 GCF_042795115.1 Arthrobacter sp. NPDC056493
AAACCCGTAACCTTTGTGACTGAATTTACGATCCACAGAGTGCGGAGAGAAAACCGCAAAGTTGAACGCAACTATTTTCGTCAACGGAGGGTCTCATCTCATGTCTTTGTTCACTCTTACTGGAAGCAGGCTGGCGGCAACCGTGCTCGCGGCCGGGGCTTTGGTGGTAACCGGGACCGGCTGCAGTGCCGTAACCGCGTTGCTGCAGGACAGTTCCACCGCCGTGGACGCGGAAACGCCATCGCCCACGCCCACGCCCACGGAAACAGAATCCCCATCACCCACCCCAACGGCTACGGAGACGGAAACGCCGTCGCCGAGCCCCACGGCCACGGAGACGGAAACGCCGGCCCCGTCCCCCACGGCCACCGAAACTGAGTCGCCGTCGCCCACGCCAACGGAAACGGCCACGCCGAGCCCGTCCCCCACCGAGACCGACAAACCGGCCCCCGCGCCGACCTCTGCCCCCAAGGGACCGGACGCCACGGGTCCGGCGGCCTTCGGCCTCTGCAACGCCTTCATCCACGGCGGCCTGGGCCACAAGTCCACCGCGCGTGCGGCGCTTGTGCGGGCGGCCGGCGGCGAAAGCAAGATCGTCTCTTACTGCGTGGACTTTGCCAAGCGTCACTCGGATGACGATGATGCCCGCAAGTCCACTAAGTCTGAGACACGCCGGTCCGGCGGGGAGCAGACCGAGCGGCGGGCGGACCGGCAAACCGAGCGGCGGGCAGAGCGCAAGGTGGAGCGGCGCGTGGAGCAGCGGCTGGAGCGCCGCGTGGAGCAGCCGCGCCAGGCCCCGGCACGTGGCTCGTGGGACGGTGCACGCCACCACTCTGATGACTCGAACAAGCGCTCCGGCGATTCACAGTCACGTGGCAACTCGCACGAGCGTTCCGGCAACTCGCATTCGCATTCCGGCGGACACCGGTAGCCTGTCAGCAGGAGGAACGTCGGGCGGGGGGACGCACAGTTCATCCCGCCCGGCGCCACATCCGAAGGATGCCCGCGATGGGGCATCTGCACAGGGGGCGCATGCAACCGGTCAAAGGTGATCCCAGGACGCCTGGTCAATCCGACGAGGGCGTCTTTTGCGCTGTCTACCGCGAGTTCTCGCCTGCCGTGCTGAGCTACCTCCGGGCACGCGGCCTGGAGGACCCGGAGGGAACCACGCAGGAGGTGTTCCTGGCCCTGCACCCGCAGCTTGGGCAGGTGCGCGGCGGGCCGAAGGGGATCAAGTCCCTGGTCTTCTCAATCGCCCATGCGCGCTACGTGGACGAGCAGCGGCACCGCAGCAAGGCCCCGCAAACCACCGGCTACGATCCGGAAGCCGACCCGCGCTGCGATCCGTCCGCCGAAGACCAGGTGCTGGCATCGGAGAGCACCGCGAACGTCAAGGCGCTGCTTGGGACACTGCAGCAGGACCAGCAGGAGGTCCTCGCGCTGAGGATCGTCGCGGACCTGTCCCTGGAAACGACGGCGGAAATCATGGGCAAAACTCCCGGCGCCATCAAGCAGCTGCAGCGCCGGGCCCTGTGCCGGCTCAGGAAACTCCGCCACCTATTGAGAGAAGGTGCGTAATGACGAATTCGGACAGCGGGCAGGAAGAGCGCCGGCTCGACGACGAGCGTTGCGTGGAGGCACTGCTCACCGAGGCGGGCCTTCCGGACGACGACGAGATGCGCGCCCTGCTGCTGGAGATGAGGAACCTTCGGGTTGCAGACGTGCCGGAGCCGTCGGCGGAAGTAGCCGCCTTGATGGGCCAGCGCGAAACAGCGGATGTTATCCGGCTGGAGGACCGGCCCCGGAAGCACCCGGGGAAAGGGCGCGTCATGTTCACCAGCCTGGCTGTGGCGGCTTCGCTCGGCATCGCCGGCGGGGCAGCCGCCGGGAATGACACGCTGCGCGGCCAGGCCGAGGGAACCATCAGCAGCATCATCTCGCTCTTCCAGCCCACTCCAGCCAAGCCAGCGCCAACATCTCCGGCGCCAACGTCTCCGGTTCCGGCCTCACCGGCACCGGCACCCAAGCCCGCCCAGGCACCCTGGCCGGCACCCGCCGTCGTCCTTCCTCTTCCCGAGTCTGCCCCTGCAGCCCCCGTCAGCGTTCCGGCTCCCCGGGCAGAGTCATCCGGAGGCGACCGGCGGGAGGACTCCCCGAAGCCCAGGCACGGACGGCACGGGCGGGAAGACGCCGGCCCCGGGCGTTCAGCCGCGGTGACGCAGCCAGGCGGAACGCCGGCAGAGACCGGGTCATCCCGCCGGGCTGACGTACCACGGCACCCGACCGAACGCGGCGCGTTCGACGGGCGGGGGCACGATAGGCCCGCGTTCGAAAGGCGAGGGTACGATCGGCTGGCTGGCGGAACGGAGGCGCCGCGCCACGCGAACCCAAAGGGCAAGGCGCGCCACAACGGCGGCGCCGGCCAGGATGCCGGCCGTGGCGCCTGGCACCCCGGAACGGCTGCTGCTCACCGCGGCGACCGGCGGTAGGCGTATCGGCCAGACACCGTCTGACGGAGTTCCCGTTCCCCCATCGATTGCTCCATAGCTGCCGTTTTGAGGCCTGAAAAGGGCAGTTACGGAGCAGTCGATGGTCCGGGAAGCGCGTGGCCGGAGCCTACATCCCTGATGACATGTACAGACCGGGCAGCAGGGCGGGATTTCCCAGGGCGAAGAAGGCGAAGATGATCAGCGCCACTCCAACGATCCTGCTGAGCGCACGCCCGTGGCTCCACGACTTCTCCAGCAGCACGGTGACGGCGATGACGGCCATCCAGGCGAGGTTCATCACGCCTACGGCGATAAGGACCACCATCAGCCCCCAGCAGCATCCGATGCAGTACAGACCGTGGTAGAGCCCCACGCGCAGGTCGCGGAGCCGGCCCTTGTAGCTTGAGACATGGAGCAGGAACGCAACGGGTGAGCGGCAATGGCGGAGGCAGAAGTCTTTGAGCGGCGTCAGTTGATAGATGCCTGCGGACATCACCACCCCGGCTCCCACCCATGGTGCGGAGTCCGGCGCTCCCGTTGCCAACTGTTCCGCCAGCAGCGCGGCCGCGAAGGCGACGGCGCCGAAGATCGCCCACGCCGCCAGGTACCCGACGACGAGCGCGGCGGTTCGGGCCGCCCGGATGGGTGCGCTCCGGGTCGCCCGGATGGACCGCAGATAAAGCGTGGTGAGGGGCGATAAGGCCGGAAGCATCATTGCCGCCATCATCAGCGTCCAGGCCGCCAGGAAGCCGGCAAGCCCGAAGCCCATCGTGCCGGGCCCGGGGGTCATCTCCCGGAAGCCCAGGACGGTGAAGTACCAAGCGACAGCCGCGCAGCCAAGCAGAACCAGCAGTGCCGCGTGGTTGCGGACTGTCACATGTGCCTGCCCCGACAAGTCAGGCCGACCAGGCGAACGGTGCCGAGAAGGAGTTCTTTCCGGCGTTGTCCCACGACAGGCCGAAGACATCCACCGTGGACGTGGTGGCGCGTCCGGCGGCCAGCGTGTCGGCGGGGAAGCCGACGCCGCTGACCTTGACGCCGGCGCCGGTCGGGTCCATTGGCGAGACGAAGTCCTCCACCGACATGTCGACCGCTGTGCCGATCCGGACGCGGTGCTCCCGCCCGTCATCCTCATAGGTGAAGTCGCGGGACTCGATGCCCAGCATCTCGCCGATCAGGGGGGCCATGCCCTCCATCGGTCCGCCCAGCTGGCCGCCGAACACGGCCCCGAGCGCCTCGGCCTGTTCGGGTGAGGCGGCTGCGTCCATAAGGACGCCTACCTTCCAGCCGCCCTCGCTCATCAGGGCAGGCGCGTCGGTCACCACGCAGACGTTCAGGCCGCCGACGTCGACGCCGTTGACGGCGCCCTTCTGGACATGGAAGGCCAGCGCCACCTTGCAGCGGTCTTCATCGGCAGGCAATGTTTGGCCGGAGGTGGTACACGGGCAGACCATGTCGCAGTTGCAGTTTTCGAAGTACGTGCCTTCGATTTGCCATGCCATTTCGGGGCTCCTTTCCCACGAACCCCCCTTATGGCTGACAGTGTGCTCCGGGCTACGGACCGCGTCAATAAGGAAATACCGCGGTGCGGAAGCCCCGGCAGACGCGGAAAATGCCGGGCCGGACGGCTGGTGCAGAGGCCAGTGACCAGGCCCGGGTTAACGCGACTCAGCCCTTGATGGTCTTCATGGTGAACCTGGAGCTGAGCTTCTGAATCCCGGGAATCGTCATCACATGATCGCTGAGGAACGCCTCGTACGCCGGGAGGTCCTTCACCTTGATCCTGATGAAATAGTCCGGCGAACCGAACAGCCGATGCAGCTCGGTGACTTCGCTGAACGCGGCCATGGTGCTTTCAAACCGGTCCACGCTTTTCCGGTCAAAGTTGGTGAGCTCGACGTCGAGCAACACCTCGAAGCCCCGCCCCACCGCGGCCGGATCCACCACCGCCCGGTAGCCGCGGATCACTCCGGCCTGCTCCAGCCGCTGGACGCGCCGCAGGCACGGGCCCGGCGTCAGCCCCACTTCCGCCGCCAGATCGACGTTGGGAATCCGGCCGTCCCGCTCCAGAACCTCAATTATTGCTGCGTCCAAAGAATCCATACGAATAGATTGCTCCAGCGACCCATAGAGTGGCAATTTTAGCAATCCTGTGCCTCGGAAAACCTGAAAAAATTGGGACATGCAAAACGCCCCTGAAGTGCCCCTTTCCTCTTCCCGGCGGCGGGAGATGGCCAAAGGGTTAAAGGACTCCTTCGCCGCAGGGCTCGGCATGTACCCGCTCGGCATTGCCTTCGGACTCCTGGTGATTCAGGCAGGCCTGCACTGGTGGGTAGCTCCGGCCTTATCCATTGCCGGCTTCGCCGGTTCGCTGGAGCTCCTGCTCGTGGGACTGATCGTGGCCGGCACGCCGCTGGCGGCCATCGCCCTGACCACCTTCCTGGTGAACTTCCGGCACGTCTTCTACGCCTTCTCGTTTCCGCTGGGGGTAGTGAAGCACCCGGCAGCCAAGGCATACTCGGTCTACGCACTGATCGACGAAGCCTATGCCGTCACGGCCGCCTCCCGTGACACCTGGACTTCCTGGCGGCTGCTCACCATGCAGCTGGCATTCCACAGCTACTGGGTAGGCGGAGGCCTGACCGGCGTTGCGGTGGCGGCCCTGCTGCCCGGTCCAATTCGTGGTTTGGACTTCGCGCTGTGTGCCCTGTTCGTCACGCTCACGCTCGACGCCGCCCGCACCCGCAAACAGGTACCTTCCGTCCTGCTGGCCGGACTGAGCTTCGCCCTGACCACGCTGGTTCTCCCAGGCCAGGCACTCTTCGGAGCACTGCTGTTGTTCCTTCTCCTGCTGCTGGCCCGCTACGCGCTGCTGCGCCGCAATGCAAAGAAGGACAGCCGCCTTGTGAAGGAGACAGTCGATGCCTGAAACCGGCTACATCCTCGCCGTTTGCGCGATCGTTTTCGTGATCACCCTGAGCCTGCGCGCACTGCCGTTCGCGGCCCTGAACAAGCTCCGGGGCTCGCGCCTGGTTCAGGTCCTCGCCCTGTGGATGCCGGCGGGCATTCTTGGAATCCTGGCCGCCTCCACCCTGCAGCACACCCTTCAGGCCGAACGGGCCAAGGCAGCTCCCGCCCTCGCCGCGGTGGCCATCACGGCGGCGACCCACCTGCTTGGCGGGCGGCGCACCTTGCTCAGTGTCGGCGTCGGCACAACCGCCTACGTGGTGCTGGTCAACCTGCCCTGAACCGGGGGCTCAGGAAACTTTGTAGCTCAACCGGTACCTGGCGCCGTCCTTCGTAAACTCCATGATCCCGTCCTTGGCCCCGCGTTCGAGGACCTGCTGACCGAGGTAGTCGTCCCCCTCGACGTCGTTTTCATAGAGCTTCACGGAAACCTTGCCGGTGAACTGGACGGTCCTGTCGATTTTCTTCTTGTCGCCCTCGCTGATCTGCACGGACTTCCCCAGGTTCTGATCCTCCACCCGGATCCGGATCTCGTCATCGCCGACGAAGTCCTCCTGCTCAACGCAGTGCAGGGTTCCGAGATGGATTTTGCCGCCCGGTACGGATGTTAGCGTGCTGAGTTTGGCCCGGTGCACGCCACTGATCACGTTGATCGCCGGGTTCCCAGTGGCACCGTTGTACTTGTACGAACCGGATTCGAACAATAGGTACGCCTCGCCATTCGGCGTGGCGGTGATTCCTTCCGCCATGCTGGGCGCGCGGAAGCAGCGTACGGATGCCCTGTCGAGGTTCGTTTCGCCCTTGTTGGTGATGTACACGTTGCTGCGGTACTTGCGCCCGCTGGACGTGCTGAAGAGGAAGCGTCCGTCCGCGACCGCCACGCCCTGCGTCCACTGGGGCACCTCCCAGCGCAGGCCGTTTCCGTCCGCTTTCCTGTCCAGGGTCAGGGATCCGTCGCCGGCGATCGTGTAGCTGTACATCCAGTCCCGGTGCTCGTCGCTGAACCTGCCCGCGTACAGATGGTGCCCGTCGATGGTCATGAATGACGCGCCGTAGACCTTGCGGTCCTCGCCGTCCGGACTGACGGATCCGCCTTTGGCCGTCATCGCCTCCCTGAGATCGGTCAGGCTGTACTTGCGGATTGTGTGCCAGCCATCTTTCTTGGGGCCGTCCACGAAGGCCCACTTGCCGTTCAGTGCGATGGCACCGGCGTGGGTCTGGTGCTTGTCGCTATCCCTCGGCTCGATGTCAACGGTGCCCACAGTTCTGTTCCCCGCCTTCGGATCGAGGCCGACGATGTGCGCCTTGCCCTTTCCGTAGGTCGACACGAGCAGCAGATCGTTGCCCTTGCCGTCCCAGTTCCTCCACCACGCGACACCCTGCGGCGTGTGGTCGCTGAGCTCTTTGCCGGTCAGCTCCGGCCCCGGTTTGAAGCGCGAGTCGTACATGTACGAGGCGGACTTGCCGTCGTACAGAGGTGCCGTTCCGCCGGTGGCGGCTTGCTCGCATTTGATGGTGGTGGTGGTTTCCGGTGGTTTCGTTTCCTGCGCTCCCGCGACACCCGCCGTCGTCAGAAGCAAAAGCGGTGTGGTGAGCGCCGCGACGGTTGTTCTTCGCACATGCATGGTGATCAGACCCCCAGCGTCCGTTTGGTCTTGTCCGTCCCGGTGACGGGTCCGGCCGAACTATCACGCCTATCATGTGAAAGCCGGAGCGTGCATGTCACACCGTGGATGGGTCCTCTGGCGGCGTATCCTTCAGCTGGCGGAGCCACTCCTTCAGCGGTGCGGCGTCAGGGGCTATGAGGACCCGCTGCTCGATGCTTTTCTGCAGTTTGGCGATGAAGGAGTCCTGCTGTCCCGCTGCGGCTGTTTCCACGACTTCTTCTTTGAGCCAGCCGGGTTCTATGCCGGCAGGAGACTCGATACCCGCCTGTATGAGCGCTCCGATCACTTCCACGCGGAACTTCTGGACAGGCCCGGCCTCACCATGGGCCGGCACAGCCTCGGCCCGACGGACAAACGCTGCCAACCGGGCCAGGCGCGTGATTACCAACGGGTTGACTTGGAGGTACGCGCTGATGTCGCTCTGCCCCACCTCATGTGCGTACAGATCGCGTGGTCTTGCTATCCCTGCCTGACGCAACTGCTTTTCGTAAGGCTCGAACGCCTCCAGCTTCCAGAAGTCCTGCCGCGGCTCTATCCCCAGGAACTTCAGGAATTCCTCCTTCTTGCGCAGCTCCGCGAGCTCGGGGTCCTCCCTGGCCCAAGCCTTGAGTCGGGGATCCGCAAATGCGTACTTGAGCCGGCGGGTTATCTCTGGCTCGGCTGCGACGCCCTTGTTTCTGGCGATGCTGCATGCCGCGTTGTAGGCCGTCTGGGGTGCGACGGAGTCGAGCGCCTGCTGGCACAAATCAGAGTGCGGGGCGGCCTGCTCAGAAAGGGAGGGACTGAGGTCCTTGTACGCGAGCGCGGCGTACAAGCGCATTGCGTGCGCCCAAGGTCCAGGGATCTGTAGCCGTTCCGTCGGCGCCAGCTCCTGAACCATGTTCCCAGCGACCTCCCGTGCCCGCCGGCGCCACTCGTCGTCGGACTTTGATGGCTTGACCGGCAAGTTGAGAGCAACGTTTACGAATGTCAGTTCAACCCGATACAGGAGAGCCAGGTGGCCAGCCGCCGATTTCGCTCCCCGCCCGATATCCCGCCGGATCGCCGTGGCCCTGCGCCACAGCCAGTCCGCGTAGATCCGAAGCGCCTCCGCGTCAGCGCTTTCCCGCAACAGCGAGTGTTGCAATGCCACCTCGGCGGGCAGGTTTCCCGCGTCGTAGTCAAGGGCGGCGCCCAGCAGCTTCGTTTCCTGTTCCGCTGCAATCCCGGAGCCGGTTGTGGCGATGCAGTGCAGCCCGAGGCTGCGCCAGTCGGTGGCACCACACAGCCCCTCGAACCCGTGATGGTTCCGCGCGAGGGTAGCCAGGACAAAGGCTGCCGCCATCTTATGCAGTTCTGCCTGCGCAGCGGGGCCGGCCTTGGCGGCCGATGCTTTGCTTTCGGCGGCGGCCTGCTCCCCCGCCAGGCCCAGGACCTTCCTGTCGATGTTGGCTGCGTTGACGGTCCATCCATTACGTGTGATGGCGATCGTCAGCGCGTTCTCGCCTACGGGGGAAGCGGCCACCCTCCATGGCGTGACGCCAAAAATAGAAGTCACGACCTTCTGAACCGCAGCCATGAACTTATTGCTGAATGTCAGGGCCACAGCGGTGTCGCCGAGGTCATCGACGTCGGTGCCTACAGTGGTCTCGACTCCCCGCGGGGGTGCGGCACCGAACTCATGCAGAAGGGCAGCAATGTGCTCGGTGTCAGCTCCGTTGCTCTTGCCATCCGGACCGCGCACGTCCAGCGACACACGCAGCCTGCTGCTCAGGTAGAGGGCGAAAGCCACAGCACCGCATAGCGCGGCAAATGCCCACTCAAGCGCGACGAGGCCCCAGACGGCACGGGTCAGGCCAGCCGCCGCCGCAGCTGCACCCACTGCCAGAACCGTGCCGACGGAACCCAGAAGTATCAGGCCTAGCCCACCGAAAAGCAGTCCTGCCCGCCACCCTGGACGCATCTTGACGAAGGGCATCTTTGGAACGAATACCAATAGCCGCCCCAGCAGCAGAAAGAAACCCACCACCCCCAGCAGCGCCGGCCCCGCCCCCACCAGGGGTTTTATCCACTCCGCGTGGAACCGGTCCCAGTTGGCGCCAGCCCGCTCGGCCGGGTTCTGCGGCGGGGCCGGTGGCGCGGGCTGCGCTGCCGCACGGACGGCCGCCAGCCGTTCCTGCTCGCACGCCGTCGTGGCGGCGACCACGGGGGTTCGTACCTGGCCACGGATTTTTTCGATCAGCGCCAGGGCGTCAGCCGGCTTTCCGGCCTGCGTCAGGTCAGCGGCTTGGGCACACAGGCGGCCGAGGTCATCTGTCGGCGTCGGACTCGCCGCGGTACTGGTTGGAAGGAATCCGACCACCGCCGTGAGGCAAAGCGTGCCCAATGCCGGCAGCGCGCCCAACATCAGCGACCTGGCTCCAATTAGCCGGTGCCGCGCAACATCAGAGTTTGTGATTGCCTCGGGTGTCGAAACTGACGCCTTCGAAAGTTCCCTGCCCATGTTCTCGCCAGCCTTCGGAACCGCACGGCACTGTGCGGCTCGCAGGGTTATTTTGCGCTCACTCTCAACAAAGGAAAAGAGCGCAAAACTTTGGCCGCGGTTTCTGCAGGCTCAGGCGGCGGGCGGCTCCCCAAGTGACTCGCAGTTGTTGTCGTTTTGGGGTGTCAAAACGACAACAACTGCGAGTCAGTTGGGATGGGGTACAGGCTCAACCGGCGAACGGGCCCTCCTGCACGAGGTTGGCCGGGCGGTTCCCGCCGGCCAGCGCCTCGAGCTGCCGGGCCAGGAGCTTAACGATCCGCGGCTCGAACGCCGACGCGTTGCCGCCGATATGCGGCGTGATGAGCGCGTTCTCCGATGCCCACAGCGGGTGGTCGCCGGGCAGCGGCTCCGGGTCGACGACGTCGAGCGCGCAGTGCAGCCGGCCGGACAGCACCTCCGCGGTCAGGGCCTCGGTGTCCACCACCGGGCCGCGCCCCACGTTCACCACCAGGGCGCCGTCCGGCAATGCCGCCAGGACCTCGGTGTTGACCAGCCGGTGCGTGGCCTCGTTCAGCGGGGTCACCGCAACCAGAACGTCGTGCGTGGCGGCCAGGGAAACCAGGCTGGCGGCGGCGTGGACCTCGCCATGCTCGTCCGTGCGGGCACTGCTGCCCACCCGGGTGAGCTCCACCTCGAACGGCGCCAGCCGCTTGGCGATCTCATGGCCGATCCCGCCGACGCCGATGAGCAGCACCCGGCGGTCCGCCAGGGACGGACGGCGCTGCGGACGCCAGCTGCCCGTCTGCTGGTCCCTGACCGCCGCGTCGATGCCGCGGAGCTTGGCGAGGATAAGCCCGACGGCGAGTTCGGCCGTCGCAGCAGCGTGCACACCCGCTGCAGTTGCCACGGCGGCCGACGCACCCGCCGCCTCCGGCACGCCGTCGTACCCTGTCGACTGGGTCTGGACCAGCTGGAGGTTGCTCGCCTTGGCGAGTGAGCCCAGGACAGCCGACGCGTCGATGTACGGAAGGACCACTGCGTCGATCTCCTCGAGGGCAGCGCCCTCCGGGTCCGACCGCAGATCCCACACAGCGCCCCGTAGGTTCCCGGGAAGCGGCTCCAGGCGTGCAAGGAGATCCCGGTCGGGAAAGCTGACGGTGCGGATTGACGGCATGGTGGCGTCCTTTTTGGAAGAAGAGATGTGCGAAAGTTTTCTCATATGCGATCATCATCGCATCCGGACCGCAGCGTGACAAGGGCGGCATCATGCCCGCGCAGGCGGAACTGAACCTTTTACATCCCGGAAACAGAAAGGCTTGACGGATGGAAAAAGAAACGCGAAACTTTTCTCATATGTGATTGCGGTCTCAGGATCAGCCGCCGCATCCAACTCTCCAAACTGAAGGTGAAACCCCATGGCAACAACGCTCGAACTCACTGTCCGCACCGCACAGTGGACCCGCCCCTCCCGGGACCTGGTCAAGGCATTCGAGAAGTTCCCGGTGGCCAACATCGGCGACGCAATGGAGCGGCTGGGCCTGGTGGACGGCAACATCAACCCCGTCTGGGCCGGCGCGCACTGCGTGGGCTCCGCACTCACGGTCCTCGGTGCAGCCGGGGACAACGCGGCCGTCATCGAGGCACTGAACTACATCGAGCCCGGCGACGTGGTGGTCATCAACGGCTTCGGCCACGAGCACCGTGCACTGGTGGGCGAGCAGCTGTCCCAGCGCTTCGAGGCCGCCGGCGCCACCGGCGCAGTGATTGACGGCTACATCCGCGACCGCGCCACCATCACGGAAATCAAGTTCCCGGTCTTTGCCCGGGGCACCACCCCGGCTGGCCCGTTCAAGAACGGCCCCGGTGTCATCGGCGAACCGGTGGCCATCGGCGGCATTGTCTGCTCCCCCGGCGACATCGTCGCCGCCGACGACGACGGCGTCGTCATCATCCCCCAGGCCCGCGCCGCGGAAATCCTGGAACGCGTTATCGAAGTCGCCGCGCACGAGGCCGAAATGACGGCCGAAGTCACCCGCGAATACAGCTAATCCAAGCTTCTCCCGCAACAGGGACCCTCCTAGACTGAGAGAACTCCAATGACTAATTCATCGACGGAATCAGTGGACCTCAACACCGCTCAAGTACAGGTCGTCACAGCCGACGGCAAGATGGTGCGCAAGGCGACCTTCGCCGGCACCATGGGCTCCTTCGTGGAGTGGTACGACTACGGCATCTACGGCCTCCTCACCACCTACCTGGCCATCAACATCATGGGCTCGAAGGACCTCGGCTCCCTGCTGCTGACCAACGTCGGCTTCCTGGTGAGCTTCCTGGCCCGCCCGTTCGGCAGCGTCATCTGCGGCTACCTCGGCGACAAGCTGGGACGCAAGAACCTGCTCGCCGTGCTCCTGCTGCTCATCTCCGGCGCCACGGCCTGCATCGGCCTCATCCCGTCGTCGTCCGTCATCGGCTGGGCCGCACCGGCACTGTTGATCCTCTTCCGCATCCTGCAGGGCTTCTCCGCAGGCGGTGAAGTGGCCGGCGCCATGGCCTTCGTGGGCGAATACGCCCACAACCGGCACCGCAACTACAGCATGAGCTTCATCGCCGTCGGATCCTTCTGCGCCCTCCTCTTCGGCAGCGCACTGTCCGCGTCGCTCATCACCACCCTCGGCGACGCCACCATGGAAGCCTGGGCCTGGCGCGTGCCGTTCCTGTTCGCCCTGCCGCTGGGCTACGTGGGCTACTACATCCGCTCCAAGATGGAGGACACCCCGCACTTCGCCGCCCTCCGCGACCGCAAGCAGGTGGAACGCAACCCGCTGCGCGCCGCCCTGACGTCCAAGCGCCACCTGAAGGCCATCGCGCTGACCATCTTCCTCCCGGCAGTCAACGGCCCCGGCTACTACCTGCTCTTCGCCTACATGCCCACCTACCTGAAGACCCAGCTGGGCACCGGCAACAACTTCTCCATGGTCCAGGCCCTGACCGTGACCGCCTTCAGCCTGGTGGCCATCATCATCTCCATCCCGCTCATGGCCCGCCTGTCCGACCGCATCGGCCGCAAGCCCGTGCTCGCCGTGTCAGCCGTCCTCATGGCCGTGGTGTCGTACCCGATGTTCGCCATGATCACCACCGGCAACATGGTCCTGGCCTGCATCGCCACCGTGGTCATGGCCATCGCCTTCTCCGGCCACGCCGCCGTCGTCCACACCGTCCTGACCGAAATGTTCCCGACCACCGTCCGCTACAGCGCCTACAGCATCGGGTTCAGCATCAGCACCATCATCTTCGGCGGCAGCGCCCCGCTGGTCATGACCGAGCTCATCAAGGCAACGGGCAACAGCATGGTCCCCGCCTACGCCGCCATCGGCACCGCCATCATCACGCTGGTGTCCGTGTCCTTCCTGAAAGAAACCAAGGGACTGCCGCTGCAGACCCACTAAGCAAACCACGACGGCGGCCTGCCGCCCTCGCCGGCCGGCCGCCGTCGTCGGACCATCAGCACCACAACCTGAACCACCGGGAGCAAACCTTGAGCATCAATTCAGTGGCCGTCGTCGCAGACCTCGGCGAAAGCTACGGCAACTACACCATCGGCGACGACGACGCCCTCCTGGGCCTGGTCACCGCCTCCAACATCGCGTGCGGCTTCCACGCCGGCGACCCGCGCGTCATGGACGCCACGGTGAAGTCCTGCGTGGAGCGCGGCATCGAACTCGGCGCCCACCCCGGCTACCCGGACCTGGTGGGCTTCGGCCGGCGCCTGATCGAAGCCAGCGAAGAGGAAATCCGCACCGACGTGCTCTACCAGATCGGCGCCCTCGACGCCTTCGCCCGCATCCACGGCGGCAAGATCAGCCACGTGGCCCCGCACGGCCGGATGGGCAGCATCGCCCAGACCGACGCCAAGCACGCCCGCGCCATCACCGACGCCATCAAGGCCTACGACCCCTCCTACATCGTGATTTGCCAGAACGGGTTGCTCGCCGACGAATCCCGCAAGCGCGGCCTCGAGGTGGGCTACGTGTTCCTGGCCGACCGCGGCTATGGCGAGGACGGCATGCCCGTCTCCCGCAACACCGAGGGCGCCCTCCTGCACGACCCCGAGGAAATCGGCCGCCGCGTGGTCCAGGTGGTCACCGAAGGCACCGTCCGCGCGGTCACCGGCAAGGTGGTTCCGCTCGGTCACGACGCCGACGTGGTCCTCCTCCACGGCGACCACCCGCAGGTCCTGGAAAACGGCACGGCGCTCCGTGCGGCCCTGGAGGCCGCCGGCGTCAAGGCCACCGGGCTGCAGGACGTCCTGGCCGAGAAAGCCCGCCGGGCCGCGGCGTAGTTCTTATCCATCACCGCCAGCACCTGCCCCTGCACCTGCCCCGTCACCTGACACGAACCAAGGAATCATGGACACCCAGCCAGAGCCCGAGCAGCCGACGCAACGATTATTCGACATCGAGGCGACACCCTTCGGCGACTCGGCCCTGATGCTGAAGGCGGCAGCAGGCACGGCGGAGGAACGCCAGGCCGGAAGCCGCCGGCTCCGCGAACTCGTGTTCGAGCTGCAGCCGCACGGACTGCTGGACGTGGTGGCCGGCATGGATTCGGTGCTGGTGGAGTTCGACTGCCTGGCCGTCAGCCACGGCCAGCTCGCCCAGACCATCCGGCTGGCTGCGGCAGGCGGCGGGGCGCGGACCGGCACCGGACGCTCCCCCGAACTCTTCGAGATCCCGGTTGTGGTCAGCGAGGCCTTCTCCCCCGACCTTCCCGGCGTCGCCGACGAGCTCGGCATCAGCCAGGAGGCCGTGCTGGGAATCCTGGAGAGTACGGAACTGTCCATCAACCTGCTCGCTTCCGCGATGGCGCCGATGATGGGCAGCCTGCCTTTCCCCGGCCAGGTCAGCCGCTGCCGGGAGCCGCGCACCAACGTGGACCCCGGATCGGTCATGGTGGCCGGCACCAGCGCCATCATCCAGCCTTTCCCCGGCCCGAGTGGCTGGAAAGTCATCGGCCGCACGCCGCTCACCGTCTGCGACATCCGCGAGGACCCGGCCACGTCCTACACCCCCGGCGACCGCGTGCGTTTCCGGGTGATTCCGGAGAGTGAATGGGACGCCCTGGAGGGCCGGTTCCTCCGCGCAACAACTTCCGGAGGGCTCACCGATGGCAACCGCTGAACTGACCGTTGGCCTGAAGATCCGCGAGGCCGGCTGGCTGTCCACGTTCCAGGACCTTGGACGGGAACATTCCGAATACATGGGCGTGCCCTGCGGCGGCGCGGCCGACCAGCATTCAGCCGCCGTGGCCAACATCCTGGTGGGGAACCTCCGCACCGCCACGTGCGTCGAGATCATGGGTGGCCGGTTCAGCTTCACTCCCGATGCTCCCGTGCTGGTCGCCGTCACCGGTGCCCCGGCGGACGTGACGGTCAACGGGGAGGCCGCCGCGATGTGGGAGCCGGTCTGCGTCCCCGCCGGCGCACGCGTGGTCATCGCCAACGCGCGGGGCGGCATGCGCAACTACCTTGCCTTCAGCGGGGCCCTCGCCACCGGCCTGTTCATGGGCAGCGCCGCACCGGAAGCGCGCATGGGCTTCCCGCAGCAAATCGGCGCCGGGCAGGACCTTCAGCTCGCCACCAGCTATGCGGGCTTTGAACACCCCTACCTGTCCCAGCCCCTCTTCCGGCTTCCCGTGCCCATCCCGGCTTTCAGCCCGGGCACGTGGCGCGTCGACATCGTGGAGGGTCCGGAAACCGGTGCCGCGCCCGGCATCAAGGAACTGCTGGCCTCCCGCGAATACACCGTCACCGCCAAATCAAACCACGTTGGCCTGCGGCTGGACGGGCCGGTGGTCCACCCGGAGGGACTCGGCGAAATCGTGTCCCACGGCGTACCGATCGGCGCGTTCGAGATCCCGCACGGCGACGAACTGATCATCCTGGGACGCTACCGGACGCTCACGGCGGGCTATCCGATCGTCGCCTTCGCCACGCGGGCGTCCCTGCCGATGCTGGGGCAGGCCCGCCCCGGCCAGAGGATGACCTTCCGCTGGGTCAGCAACGACGAAGCTGTCGAAGGCTACCGCGAACAGCAGCGCCTGCTCACGGTCCTCGAGGGCCGGGTCCGCAGCCTGTTCGCCGCCGTCCGGCTGCCGCACGCATCAGTGCCGGCCGCCACCCCTGCCGCGGCCTGAGCCCGACCAAAAGACCGCTTGACCCGGCCAACCAAAAGATGAGAAACTTTTCTCATATGAAGCTTGAATCTCACTGCATTTAGGAGCGGTAAAGTGGCACTTCTCGAAGGCAAGGTGGCCGTAGTCACCGGCGCAGGCAGCGGCATGGGGCGTTCCACCGCCGCACTACTGGCCGCCGAGGGCGCGAGCGTGGTGCTGGTGGGCCGTCGCAGTGAGGTGCTGGACGACGTCGCTTCCGCCATCACGGCCGACGGCGGCCACGCCGTCGTCAAGGCCGCGGACATCTCATCGAAAGCCGAGGTCGACGCCCTGATCGAGGACGTCCGCACCTCGCTTGGCCCGGTGGACATCCTGGTCAACAACGCCGGCAGCGCCAGCAAGGTCCTCAACGTCCGCTGGATCAGCCAGGAGGAATGGAACGAGGTCCTGGACGTCAACCTCAACGCCGTCTACCTCCTCACCCAGGCCGTCCTGCCGGACATGCTCTCCCGCAACACCGGCACCATCATCACGGTTTCCTCACTGGCCGCCGTGAACCCAAATCTGCTGGGCGGCGCCGCGTACGGCGCGGCCAAGGCAGCCGTCCGGAACTTCATGACGTACCTGCACAACACCTTCCGCAACGAGGGGCTGCGCGCCATCACTATCCTTCCCGGTGAAACCGCCACCCCCATCCTGGACAACAGGGCACGCCCGCCGCACGCCGAGGAACGCGACGCCATGGTCCAGCCCGAGGACGTGGCCCGGGCCATCCATCTCGTGGCCACGCTGCCGCAGCGCACGGTGGTCCAGGAACTGGTCATCGCCCCGACCGTGCAGCGCGACACCTCCGGGGACATCGAAATCAGCCGCTGGACCGGCGCTCCCGCAGGGGAAGTTCCCCAGCGATGAAACGCCGCCGTCCTTTCGTCACTGCAGGCGTCACCGCTTCTTCGAACACCACGGGCGCCGCCGCCACCAGGGCCAACGTCGCCCCGGCAAGCCATCCATCAACTTCAGGCAGGACCACCATGACCCTCGAACCAGCCACCACCCTCGCCAGCGCCTTCCAGCCCTCGGAGGCAGTGCTGCGCGTCCAGCGCACATCCCTGCGCGTCCAGCAGCCGCAGTCCAAGGGGGACCTCGTGTCCCTTGCCATGGGTGAGCCGGACTTCGACACCCCTGCCCAGGTGCGCGCCGCGGCAGCACAGGCCCTGGAAGAGGGCCACACCCACTACTCGCCGCTGCTCGGCGAGCAGGTGCTTCGCGAGGAGCTGGCCGCCCGTATCGGCCGGCTCCTCGACGGAGTGGCCAGCCCGGGCGACGTACTCATTACCCAGGGCGGAACCGCCGGCCTCTCCGCCGCGATCCTCGGCATCGTCAACCCCGGCGACAAAGTGGTCATCCCGGACCCCACCTACTCGCTGTACGCGGACCTGGTGAGCATGGCCGGCGGTACCGTCGTACCGGTGCCGCTCGCCGAGGACCTGCACTGGGATCTGGAGGCACTGGCCACGGCACTCGAGGGGGCCAAGCTGTTCGTCTTCTGCAACCCCTCCAACCCCACGGGAATCGTCCACTCCCGCCGGGAACTTGAAGCCCTGGCGGACATGGTGGCCGGCACCGAGACCCTGGTGCTTTCCGACGAGGCCTACAGCGACCTCGTCTACACCCCCGAGCCCTTCGTCTCCGCCCTGGAAATCGAAGGCCTCCGCGGCCGGACCATCTACTGCCAGACCTTCTCCAAGAGCTACGCCATGACCGGCTGGCGGGTGGGATACCTGTGGGGCCCGTCCGGGGTCATCGCCTCCGCGGCCCGCGTCCACAACACATTCAACGGGTCCATGAACACTGCCGTCCAGCTGGCCGCGCTGACCGCCCTGAAAACCTGCGGCCCGGACATCGAGCGCATGCACGCTTCCTACTCACAGCGCCGCGAACTGATGGCCAGCGGCCTCCGCAAGATTCCCGGACTCACCGTCAGTTCCCCGGAAGGTGCCTTTTACCTCTTCCCCAAGTACGACGTCGACATTCCGGCGGCGCAGATGGTGGCGCACCTGCGCGACTTCGGCGTCGCTGTCCGTCCGGGCAGCGAATTCGGCCGGAACGGCGAATTCCACCTCCGGCTCTCGTACGCCGCCAGCGCCGAAGCCATCACCGCCGGCGTCGAACGCCTGGCCGCCGGCCTGGCAGCCCTCCGGTAACCCGGATGCTGGTCTCCGATCCGGCCACGGGGCTGCGCCCCGACACGCTGCGAAGCCGGACGCTCCTGGTCAACGCCGCCGGCGCGCTCTTCGGAGCGGGCACGGCGGCGTCCATGGCTGAGGTGGCCGCACAGGCCGGCATTTCCACCGCCACCGCCTACCGCCACTTCGCCTCTGTGGATGAGGTGCTGGCCGCGTACCGCTTCGAGGTGGGACGCGAGCTGCTGACCTTCAGCGCCTTGCAGGAGGCGCACGGCTACGAACTGCTTGAGCTGGTCTGCCGGAAATGGGTGCAGCTGGTGGTGCAGCACGGCGGCTCGATGGTCCACACACGTTCGGCCGAAGGCTACCTCGCCCGCATGCGGGACAGCGCCTACTACCTCACCGTGCAGGCCGACGCGCTGACGCGGCCGCTGGAGGAGGTCACCCGCGCCCTCGGAGCGGAGGGCCAGGGCGACGAGGCGATGTTCCTGTGGAACGTTTTCTTCGATCCGCGCGAAATCTTCGATCTCATCGAGAGCCTCGGCCTGACGCCGGACCAGGCCTCGGAACGGCTGGTCCGAACGTTCACCGCAGCCCTCAAAGGGTGGGCCGCCGCGAAGGCCCTAAGCTAGGTGAGTACCGAGAGGGGACCCAACATGCGTAGCGACACCCAGCGCAACCGACGACAACTCATCAAGGCCGCGGGCCAGCTGTTCGCTGCCCGGCGGGGTCCCATCAGCATGACCGACATCGCCAAGCATGCCGAGATTTCCACCGCCACCGCCTACCGCCATTTCCCGTCCGTCGAGGACATCCTGGCGGAATACCGCTTCGGCGTGGGCGAAAAGCTGCGTGAGTTCAGCCTCAAGCAGGACGCCACGGGGCTGGAACTGCTGGTGTCCGTCAGCCGCAAGTGGGTGGAGCTGGTCACGCGCCACGGCGGAGCGATGCTCTACACCCGTTCCGGTGAGGGCTACCTGGCCCGCCTGCGCCAGGGCGCCTTTTATTTGACCGTCCAGGCCGAGGCGCTCGAACGGCCGCTCCGCGAAACCTGCGACGAGCTCGGCCTCGAGCCGCTCGGCGACGAAGCGATGTTCCTCTGGAACATCCTGTTCGACCCCCGTGAAATCCTCGACCTCATCAACACCGTCGGTCTGACCAAGGACCAGGCGACCGAGCGCCTCGTGTCCGCGCTCAAGGGCGCCATGACGGGGTGGAGCGAGGACCGCACCGCATCCGGTAAGGCCGCCAGCTAGGATCCCAGCCGGAAGCTTTCTGAAGTGAAGTTTTCGCTTCGGAGTCCCGTTCCGCGTGTGAGTTCACGCAGCCGGTCGGCCGTAACGGCCGTCAGCGCAGCGATCCGGAAGACGTCCATTGTCCCGCTGCGCAGGACGTCCACGACGTCGGCCCGCAACTGCCGTTCGGCGCTTTCCTTCGCCTCGATCACCGTCTGCAGCTGCTCCGCCAGGGCGGCAAGCCCGGCAACATGCTGCTCGCGTGAGAGCTCAGGAACGTAAGACTCGGAAAAGGCCTTGGCTGTTTTCTTCACCTCGGTGATCTTCAGGCCGGTTGCGGCGGACACGGCCGCAGCGGGCACTCCGCCGGCCACCGCTGCCGCCACAGCCTCGTTCCGCCTGCTCAGCAGCGCCCGGATCCGGCTTTGACGGTGCGCCCGGGCGGCTTTTTCCTGGGAGAGCCTGCGCTCCACCTCCGGTGTCGCGTTGATGCGCGGCGGAGCGGCGCGGCGCCGCGGCCGGGCATCAGGAATGTACGTCACGTCGCCGCAGGCCCTCGATCAGTTCCCATTCCGCCGCCCGGTTCCGGAAGGCGGGCATCACGCTTCCCTCGAGGACCCGGCAGACGGTGTCCTGCGCGCCGACGGGTGCCCATTCGCCGCTGACGGGGCAGTGGCTGCCGGTCGTGGCGGTGACGGCGCGGGCGCGCGTGCCAGTGGCTTGCCTTGGTGTGCGCAGCATCAGTTTGCTCCTGTGGCTGTCTCGGGGCTGAAGGAAATGAGGACTTTGCCGGAGCGGCGTGCGTCCTTGGCGGTGGTGAAGGCGTCGATGGCCTGGCTGAAGGGATACTCGTGCGTGATCACGGGATCCACGAACAGGCTCCCGTCAGCGAGCGCGGCGAGGACCTCGTCCATTTCACCGTTGAAGCGGAAGGAGCCGAGGAGATCCAGTTCGCGGGTGATGGCGAGCGAGATGGCCACCGGCTGCGCCCCGCTCGGGAGCAGGCCCACCATCACCACCTTGCCGCCGCGCATCGTTCCACGGATAGCGGACTCCAGGCCGCGGTGGTTCCCTGAGGACTCCACGGTGACGTCGGCCTCCACGGCGGCGATAGCATCGGCGTCGGACGCCAGAATGGTGCCCGTGGCACCCACCAGGCGTGCGCGCTGCAGCGGCTCCTCATGCACGTCGACGGCGATAATTTCCGACGCGCCCGCACGCTTGAGGACGGCGATCGCAAGGCAGCCAATGGGTCCGCTGCCGATCACCAGGGCCCGCTTGCCCCGGACGTCCCCGGCGCGGGCGACGGCATGCCAGGCGACGCTGGCCGGTTCGGCCAGGGCGGCCGCCCGCAGCGTCAGCCCTTCGGGCAGGGGCCGGAGCATTCTGGTGGGCAGTGCGGCGTACTGGCTGAATGCGCCCTGCGTGTGCGGATACCGGGCGGCGCTGCCGAGATAGGTGCAGCCAGGCGACAGGTTGGGGCGGTCTCCCGGGTAGCGGGCGCCGTTGCCGCCGGGCGTGGCCGGGTGGACCGCCACGCGGGTACCCTTTGCCGGTCCCGAACCGTCCGCCGCAGCCTGCGTTACCGTGCCCACCACTTCATGTCCGAGGACGAGCGGTTCGCGAAGGATCGATTCGCCGGCGGCACCGTGCAGCCAGTAGTGCAGGTCGGACCCGCAAATGCCGCCGTAGGCGATTTCGACGACGGCCTCATCGTTCCGCGGCTCCGCAGGCTTCACCGGGTCGAGGCGCAGGTCCTCCACGCCGTGTACCACCAGTGCGGCGCCCGCCGTCATGCTGTGATCGTTCACGTCAGACCACCGCCGTCATTCCGCCATCAATGAAGATGGTCTGGCCGTTGACATACGCTGAGGCGTCCGAGGCGAGCCACTGCACGGGACCCATGAGATCCTGCACGGTCCCCCACCGGGCGGCGGGGGTCCGCTTGCAGATCCAGGTGTTGAATTCGGGGTCGTCCACCAGGGCCTGGGTCATTTCGGTATGGATGTAGCCCGGCGCGACGGCGTTGATCTGGAGTCCGGCCGCGGCCCATTCGGCCGTCATGGCGCGGGTCAGGTTCCGCAGGCCACCCTTGGCCGCGGTGTAGGCGCCGATGGTGGGACGTGCGAGGTCGGACTGCACGGAACCGATGTTGACGATCTTTCCCCGGCCCCGCGGCAGCATCCTCCGCGCGACTTCCCGGCCAACCAGGAAGGCGCTCGTCAGGTCGGTGGAGATCACCCGGTTCCAGTCCTCGACGGCGAGGTCCAGCAGCGGGACGCGGTGCTGGATCCCGGCATTGTTGACCAGGATGTCCAGCTCGCCCAGCTTCTCCTCGATGTGCGCGATGCCCCGCGCCACGGAATCCTCGTCGGTGACGTCGAAGGCTATGGCCTCGACCCGCTCCTCACCAAAGCGCTCGGCGAACACCTTGCGGGTCAGTTCCAGGCGGTGCGGGTCGAGCCCGTGCAGCACCACGCTCGCGCCGGCGGAGGCCAAGCCGTCCGCCAGGGCCTGTCCGATTCCCCGCGAGGAGCCGGTGACCAGGGCACGACGCCCCGTTAGATCAAAGGGTGTGGGGGTGTTCATCAGCGCTTCCTTCATCCCTGCCTGGTGAGGCGCCGCGCTTCTCTGCAGCGGCGGAAATTGGTTCCTTCCCAGCGTATGCGCCATGCCGGGTTAAAACAAGAATAATTTCTCATATGAGTACAAAATCTTATTTTTGTGAACCCAACTGGGTAGCAGCAGATGGCGTTCTCAGCGCTGGGAACGCCCTGTACTGCTACCCAGTTGGGCCCTCACCCGACAACGACGGCGGCCGCCCCCTTTCCGG
>NZ_JBHTSL010000081.1:0-21674 GCF_042795115.1 Arthrobacter sp. NPDC056493
CAGCCGGAGGCGAGGCGGGCGACTTCCTCGAAGGGCAGGTCGGCCCACTGGCCGGTGAACAGGGTGTACGGGCGGGACATGGTCAGGCTCCTTCGCTGGCGGCGGTATGCATCATGTGAGAGGCGCAAGGGGAGTCACGGAGAAAGGTACTGCCAATAGCCGGTCCACTCCGTTCACAAACGCCTTTACGTGGTCTTCTTCGTTATGGGCTTCGAGGTCCTCGTTACGAGCCCAGCCTTCGAGGAGGACGAAGGTTCCGGGTCGCTGCCCGTCAGAGAAAACGGTGTACTCCAGGCATCCTGGATCTTTTCGGCTTAACGTCTGCAGAGAGTGGAGGGCTTCTTGAAGGTCGGCTTCGTGTCCTGCTTTGGCGATGAAGACCGGCATGAGCCAGACTTCTGCTGCGTCCTGCGGGGCTGGGAGGGTGTTGGGCATCTATCCGTCCTTGGATGGTCTTGTGCAATGTGCGGGAGGGACGGCTCAAGGCCCTCCCTCCCGCGTTAGTCAGATCAACTGTTGATCTGCGGGACCTCGACCCATGACTCTTTCGCGGCGGATTCGACGATCGCGTCGTCGATGAGGGCGACCTGGTAGCCGTCGGCGAAGTTGGGGCTTACGCTGCCGCCTTCTGCAATGGCTTTGAAGAAGTCGTAGGCTTCGATGATCTTCGTTTCGCCGTAACCGATGCCGAGCGCGGGAATGGGCCAGAGCCCTTCACCGTAGGGGTGGGCCGGTCCGGTGTAGACGGTGCGGAATCCGCGGCGGTCGGCTTGGTCGGAGGCGAAGGCTACCTGCAGTTCGTCGCGGCGTTCATAGTTGAAGACGATGCTGCCTTCGGTTCCGTGGATTTCGAAGGTGATGTAGTTGTTCCTGCCGTGGGCGTTGCGGGTCGCTTCAACGGATCCTACGGCGCCGTTGGCGAAGCGGATCATGGTCATGACTTCGTCATCGACATCGACCTGGCCCTTGGGGCCTTCCCCACCCCGTACGGTGCCGAGTGCATCGGCTCCGCCCGCCTGCAGCGGCCGTTCGGGAATCCAGGTGGAGAGAACTGCGTTGACGGCGCTGAACTCGCCGACGAGGTATCGGGCCATGTCGATGACGTGTGTGGCGATGTCGCCGAGGGCGCCGGAGCCTGCGATGTTTTTTTGGAAGCGCCAGGACAGCGGGGAGTTCGGGTCGGCGCTCCAGTCCTGGAGGTAGGTGCCGCGGAAGCTGAGGATTTGTCCGATGGCGCCTTCCTCGATGTATTTCTTTGCCAGCGCGACTGCGGGGGTGCGCCGGTAGTTGAAGGCGACCATGTGAACGATGTTCTTGTCTTTGACAGCGTCGTACATGGCCTTGGACTCCTCGCCGGTACGGGCCAAGGGCTTTTCGCAGATGATGTGCTTGCCTGCTTCGGCCGCGGCGATGGCAATTTCGGCGTGGAGATGGTTGGGTGTGGCGATGTCTACGACGTGGATGTCTGGATCGTCAATGATGCTGCGCCAGTCAGCGGTGGAGTTCTCGAACCCGAAGCGGCGGGCCGCTTCGGCGGCGAGTTCCGGGTTGGCTTCGGCGATGGTATGGCGTACGGGGAGGGCCGGGGCGGGCCAGAAGAACATGGGCATGGCGGCGTAGGCCAGGGAGTGGGCCTTGCCCATGAAGCCGCCGCCGATGAGACCGACGTTGAGGTTTTGCATGTGAATCTTGTTCCTTCCGGAAAGCTCGGGACACGCCGGCTGTGGCTGTCCCTCGCGGTTGAAAAATCAGTTAAAGGAGCTTTTCGAGGTATTTCTTGCTAAGTTCTGCTGCGGCTCGCGGATCACCGTCGTAGTTGTCGAGTTCGACCATGAGCCAGCTGTCGTATCCGCTTTCGCGGATCGCGGCGATGATGTCCGGGAAGTCAAGTTCTCCCTGTCCCAGGGGCAGGAAATTAAAGGGGTCCTTCTGGAAGTCCTTGAGGTGGACGTGCTGGATCCTGTCGCGGTACTTCCGGATGACTGCGGCCGGGTCTGCGCCGCCCGCTGCAAGGTGTGCCGTGTCCGGGCAGAAGCCGATTCGGGTGAGCGGCGTGAGCCGGTCCAGCTCCTCCGGGCTTTCGACGATGGTGCTCAGGTGTGGGTGGTAGCTTGCCGACAGGCCGAAGCTTTCTGCGATGTCCGCTACGCTGTCCAGCGCCTCACCGAGGCGTTGGTAGTCCTCGTCGGCGGTTCCGGCCGCGCGCCGTGCTCCACCGCCCACTACGAGCCGTTCCGCTCCGAAGCTCGCTGCCAGTTCGGCGGCACGGTGGATGCGGTGCATTTCGTCCGGGAGGATGTCGGCGTAGATGAAGTTTGCCCCGGTGTACACGCTTGTCAGGGCGACTCCTGAACTGCTCAGGATATCTTTGAGTTCCTCGGGCTTTTCTGCGTACTCGGCAAGGTTGCCGTCAAACATTTCAACACCTTGATAGCCGACAGATGCGATGTCCTTGACGGCGTCCCTCATGGAGCCGTGGGTCATGTAAAAGAGGTCCTTGACGCTCGTCACGCCTTGCGGGTGGCCGACGACGCCGCCCCAGGTGATGGAACAGTAACCAAGTTTCATTGTTTCTGCCTTTCAGATGCTGAGGGGGATCTGAGTAATTCGAATGGGGTGTCAGTGCCGGGAACGTCTACCCACGTCTGTTGTGCAGCGGAGGTGACGAGTGCATCCGTCAGGAGTGCTGCGCGCAGGCCGTCCCGGAATGTGGGCAGGCCTTCGGGTTTCTGCCCCTGAACGGCTGCGTATACGTCGGTGACGAAGGAGTTGAAGCTGTCCTGGTATCCCTGGGGATGCCCCGGTGGAAGTTTCGCGTACCGCCGGCCGCCGGGCGTGCTGAGGGTCTGGGGACCGACAGCTATTTCGGAACTGGAACCTGTACTTCCCACGTGAAGGGTGTCCGGCCGTTCCTGGTTGAAGCTGAATGACGCTTCGGTTCCGTCGAAGGAGAACCACAGTCGGTTCTTTCTCCCCGGGCTGACCTGGCTGACCACCAGCGACCCGGTGGCTCCCTTATCGGTCTCGAACAGGAGCGTGGCCCCGTCCTCGGTGGCCACCGAGGACAGGGTTCCGCCGGTTTCGCGCTGCTCATAGGCCCGGGTGGTCTTCGCCACCAGCCTGGTGATTCGGTGTCCGGTGGTGAACTCCATCAGATCGCACCAGTGCACTCCGATGTCGCCGAAAGCCCTGGAGGCTCCTCCGAGCTTTGAATCAACCCTCCAGTTTGTGGCTTCCGCGCCCACCAGCCAATCCTGCAGGTAGGAACCGTGCAGGAGCCAGAGGCGGCCCGCCTCGCCGCTGCGGATTCGGTCTCGTGCCTCGCGGACGGCTGGATAGAACCGGTAGACGAAGGGCACGGCCGCGACGACGCCTGCCTGCTCGGCGAGGCGGGTGAGATCGCTGGCGTCCTTAACACTGGTGGCGAGGGGCTTTTCGCAAATGACGGCTTTGCCTGACGCGATGGCCTTGCGTGCGAGGTCGGCGTGAGTGGCGTTAGGGGTGCAGATGTGGACGACGTCCACATCGTCGCGTGCGATCAGTGCTTCTGGGGACTCGGCTGCGGTTCGGGCACCGAGCCCGGCTGCTGCTGCTTCGGCCGAAGCTTGGCTGCTTCCGGCGACTGCACTGACCTCGCCGCCTGCTGCGCGCACCGCGTGGGCATGGACTGAGCCCATGAATCCTGTGCCGATGATTCCGGACCGTAGTTTGAGGGTCATGTGGTTCTTACTTCTTTCGGGCCAGGGCGACGGCCAGGATGATGATGGCGCCACGGACCACCTGCTGCTGGCTGCTGTCCAGTCCGGCCAGGATCAGGCCGTTGTTGATCAGGCCAATCAGGAGGGCACCGAAGAGAGTTCCCATGATGGAGCCGAATCCGCCGAAGAGGCTTGTCCCGCCGAGGATGACAGCGGCGATGGCGGAGAGCTCGTCGCCCGATCCCCACTGGAACCGGCCGGACTGGAGGCGCCCTGCATACAGCATGCCGGCCACGCTCGCGACCATGCCCGAGATGAGAAGCACCTGGAACTTGATGCGCTTGGTGTTGATGCCGGTGAACTCGGCAGCGTTGCGGTTGCCGCCCGTTGCGAGTACCTGGCGGCCGAACTTCGTGCGGTTCAGCACGACGGCGCCGACGGCAACGAAGATGGCGCTCCAGACAACCAGACCCGGAACGGGACCGAAGTCGCCGGACCCGAACATCATGTTGAACGTGTCGTTAAGGATTGGCTGCGGGGCCGAGGCGGTGATCCACTGGGCGACGCCCACAGCGATACCCAGCATGCCCAGCGTCACGAGGAAGGAAGGGATACCGAGGAGACTGACCAGTGCGCCGTTGATGGAGCCGACCACGAGTCCGACGGCAAGGCCGGCGAGGATTCCGGGGATCAGGCCCCACTGCGACAACGCCATGGCTGTGCAGACGCTGGACAGGCCGGCTACGGATCCGACGCTCAGGTCGATTTCAGCGCAGGAGATAACGTAAGTCATGCCCACCGCAATGACGGTGATGGTAGCGGTCTGCCGGAAAATGTTCAGCAGGTTTTGTGGGGACATGAAGCCTTGGTCGCGCAGCAGGACGGCGAAGAAGAGGAAGACGACGACGAAGCCGATGTAGATGACGTAGCGGCGCCAGTCGAGCTCTTTCAGGATCGTTCCGAAACTGCGGTGTGCCGCGGTGTCGCGGGCGGGAATGGTGTTTGCCTTGCTCACTGTTCAGACTCCCTGGACTGCAAGTTGAAGATATTCCTCGTCAGCGATGTCGCTGCGGGGGATGTCACGGATGACGGAGCCGTCCTTGAGGACGAGGACGCGGTCGCTGACCGCGAGGAGTTCGGGGTATTCGGAGGAGATGACGATGACGGCTTTGCCGGCGCTGGCGAGTTCGCGGATCATGTCCAGGATCTCGCTCTTGGTGCCGATGTCTACGCCGGCGGTAGGTTCGTCCAGGATCAGGATGTCCGGGTCGGTGCCCAGCCACTTAGCGATCACCACCTTCTGCTGGTTTCCGCCCGAAAGCAGCCGAACCGGGCGGTTGGGGTGGGCGACCTTGACCGCGAACTTCTTGATGAGAGACGAGGACAGATCCTTGCCCTTCATGGAATCAAGGAACGGTCCCCGCCGAATCTGGCCAAGCAGGGGCAGCAGCAGGTTGTCGCGGACGGAGTGGTCCAGGACCAGGCCTTGAGCCCGCCGGTCCTCGGGGATGAGGGCGACGCCGGCGTCAATAGCCTGCTGGGGCGAGGTCAGGTTGGTTTTCTCCCCGCGGATGAGGATGTCTCCGCTGTCGCGACGGTCGATTCCGAAAAGTGCCCGGGCGAGTTCGGTGCGGCCGCTGCCCATGAGACCGGCCAGGCCCAGAATCTCCCCTGGGCGGAGCGAGAAGGAGACGTCCTTTACCCGTGGCCCGGCATTCAGCCCGCGGACCTCCAGCAGGGGTGCTCCCTCGTGAGCGACGTGGTCCCGCTCGCGGTAGGCAAGCTGGCCCTCGATCTTCTTGCCGACAATGCCCTCCACGATCTGTTCCGGTGTCACAGCACTTAGCGGCTCGGTGAGGAGTCTGCGGCCATCCCGGAGGATCGTGATCCGGTCGGCGAGCCGGTAGACCTCATCCATGCGGTGAGAGATGTAGATGATCGAGATACCACGCTGCTTGAGCCGGTCAATCAGTTCGAAGAGCGCTTCGGACTCGTGACGGGCAAGGCTTGCTGTGGGTTCGTCCATGATCAGCACCTGGGCGTTCTGCGAGAGCGCCTTGGCGATCTCGGTCAGCTGCCAGTAGGCCGTGCCGAGCCGGGAGACCTCGGCCTGGGGGTCGACGTCCACCTCCATCTCGGCGAAGACTTCCTTGGCCCGCCGCACCGAGGCGCGGTCGTCGATGAGCCCGCCCGCGCCGAGCGGCTCAGCGGCAAGAAAGATGTTCTGGGCGACAGTCAGGCTCGGTACGAGGCTGAATTCCTGGAAGACCATCCCGATGCCGGCAGCCTTCGCGTCCTGAATCGAGTTGATGGTCGCCGGTCTGCCGCCAATGACGATCTCGCCGGCGTCGGCCTGATAGACGCCCTGCAGGATCTTCATGAGCGTGGACTTCCCGGCCCCGTTGCCTCCTGCGAGGGCGTGGACCTCGCCCTTCCGGACGTCGAAGCTGACATCCTTCAGAACTGAAACGCCGTTGAAGCCCTTGGAAATCGAGCGCATCTCGACGACATTGTCTGCGGTGTTCATTGTTGCCCTTTCGGGACGGTGCGGGGTTGGGTACCCGCACTGTCGGGTCTGGCTACTTCTTGTAGGACTCTTGAATGTCCTTCGGAGCGTCCTCGTGGTAGACCTGCTTCCAGGCTTCCAGGACGTTGGAGTGGTCGACCGGGACGGCACTCAAGGCCACATAAGCCGGTGCTTTCTTGCCGATCAGTGCGCCTGCGGCCAGCCGGGCCTCCGTGACTCCCTGGTCGAAAGGAACCTGCGCGCCGAGCCCCACGACGAGCTGGTCTTTGGCCAGGGCAATGGCAACGTTTTTACCGAGGTCCTCGGTGGCGATCTTGAGGTCCTGGCGGCCCGCGGCGCGGGCTGCGGCCATGACACCTTCTGCGGGGACGTCCCACACTGCCCAGATTCCGTTGAGGTCGGCGTACTTGCTCAGCATGGCGTTGGCAGCTGCCTGGGCGTCTCCGGCGAAATCAGGGCCTGCGATGCCTTTTTCCTCGACCATCTGGACATTCGGGTAGTCCTTGGTCATCGTTTCCTTGAAGCCCTGGTAGCGCTGCTTGGTCACGAAGAAGTCGGCCTGGTGGAAGATAAGTCCGATCTTGCCCTTGCCGCCGATGGCCTTGGCCATCTGGTGCGCGGCGACGACACCGTTGCCGTAGTTGTCGGCGGAAACGACGGAAACGTAGTCCTTGCCGGCAGTCAGCCCTTGCGGAATGTTGTCCATGAAGACGAGCTTCGCTCCGGCGGCTGCTGCCTTTTTGTAGGCCGAGGCCGTGGCCACGGGGTCAGTGGGGATGGAAACAATGATGTTCGGGTTCTGCGTCATCACAGTCTCGATGTCCGATACTTGCTTGTCGGGCTTAAAGTTTGCGTCCGTTGTTGCGATGACTTTGACGCCTAGCTTTTCGAATTCGCTCTTAAGGCCGTTGGTCTGCGCGGTGGCCCAGTCGTTGCCGCCGTAGTGCATCACGATTGCAGCCTTGGCATTGAGAGCCTGGATCTTGGCAATCTCTTCGGGCGTGAGCTCTGCTACTGATGCCGGAGAGGGCGCCTCGCCATTGGGGCCCTTGCTCAGGACCTGTCCCTTGATCTTGTCAAGGGCCTGCTGGGCTTTCTCGGATACGCCGGTATCAGGAGCGTTTGAGCTGGCCGAGGTCGAGCTGCTGCAGGAAGCGACGGAAATTGACAGTGCTGCGGCCAACGCCACAAGGGGAAGCCTGCGGATCATCATTGTTCTCCAGTGCTGTTGAGGGATAGGTGGTTGATGGATGGGGGTGGTCAGGCCACGGCAATGGCGAGGGAAGCGGGCGCCGGTGACAGGACAAGTCCACCGGCGGCGGAGGCTTTACGGACAGCACCAGCCTTGTCTGATGCCCTCACGAGGGCCTCCGCATGCTTTTTGTCCACGAAGGGCCCCAGGGAGCACCGTCCAGGGCTTGAACCCACCTCACCGCTTCCCCGGCAGCCTTTGTCATGTCGCCGGTCGCCGCAGTGCCCGAGCCGTCGACGGTCGACAGCGACTCGGGAGCCCCGGCTTGGTCGACAGAAACGACCAAGCGTGTCCACAGGATGTTGTCGTCGAAGACGCCGATGACAGCCGAGGAACCGGCCGAAACGAAGGTGCGGAGAGCGACTGCGAGATCATCGCGTGCTGCGTCCACCAGGAGCAGTCGCAGATTCGCCCACTGGGCGCGGTCGATGTTTCGACGGCCAACGCCCGGAGCGTGTAAAAGTGCGTCGGTAGTGGCGCTAATCCCGCTCTCCTCTCCATTGAAGTATCTTGTCCGTGAACGTTTACGGAATCACCGTGAACGTTTACGCTAGAGATCGTAAACGTTCACGGAGTTGGGTGTCAAGCATCACATCGGCTACAGCTCTGGTCAGGGCCGCACAGCACCCCACCTCGGCTCGGACCGCAGAATGGAAGACAGGAGAGCACGACAGGCATGACCATTCGCCGCGACGCTATCGATCGGGTAGCGGACGCTCCTTTGCGCCGGAAGCCGACCATCAACGACGTTGCTCAAGTTGCCGGCGTCTCGTTCGGGACGGTCTCGAGGGTCCTCAACGACGCGCCGGATGTCAGCGCGTCAACACGCGAACGAGTTCTCCAAATCATCAAGGACATCGGCTACCGCCGTAACCGCGCAGCCACAGCACTGGTCACCAGCCGGTCGACCTCCATAGGCATACTGTCCGACGGCTCCCCCCGGTTCGGCCCGGTAGGGACGCTCATGGCACTCGAGAACGTTGCGCGGAAGAAGGGCTACGCCACAACCGTCATCAGTGTCGAAAAACCCTACGAAGATTCCGTGCAGGCCGCCCTCGACAGCCTCGACGACACCGGCGTCGGGGGGATCATCGTCATCGCTCCTCTCGTCGACATGGCGGCGGCGGTCTGGAGCGCCAGATGCCGTGTACCAGTGGAGATGATCGCAGCCGGAGCATCATCGACTCCAAACGTCTTCACGTACTCAGAAAATCAGGAGCTCGGAGCGAGGCTCGCCACCGAACACCTCATAGACCTGGGCCACACCGACATCGCTCACTTCGCCGGCTCCATGGACTGGTTCGATGGACGGGTACGCAAGCGCGGCTGGGAGGCCGCTCTACGCGAGGCTGGCCTCGAACCAGGCCTGTGCTTGGAGGGCGACTGGAGTCCACGATGGGCCTACGAAACCGGTCTCCAGCTCATTCGCGAAGAAAGAATCCCACAGGCGATCTTCGCCGCGAGCGACAATACCGCCCTTGGGCTAATCCGGGCCTTCGCCGAAAAAGGCGTCCGCGTCCCGGACGATGTCAGCATCGTCGGATTCGACGACATCGAAGGGTCGGATTATTTCCTGCCTCCCCTGACTACTGTGCGCCAGGACTTCACCGCACTGGCACTCATGATCACAGAAGTGCTTATCGGCGCCATTGAAGGGCGGGAAGTGGACCCCACGCAGATCGCACCAACCCTTGTTGTTCGGGACAGTTCCACCCGCGCCACATCCCATCCCAGCAATTCGCCAAAAACGCCTGATACTCCCCCCAACCAAAATTGCAGACGCAGTCCTGTTGTCGCCGTCACACTGGAGCGCGACCCGCAACTGAAGTAGTCCGAGGTGCAGACCGCCAGTGGCGACCAAGGCATTCCCCTTGATACCGGGGACGAGATAACCGAATATCTGCGACCACCGGTGATATCGCCAACGCCATAATTTTCTGCGTCAGCTTTGATTGAAGCCACGGGAGGATGTGATCATCTCCGAGGGGGCATCCCCTTAACGGAGATGATCAGGGCCTTTCGAAACGCAGAACGCGAGAACGCGTAGCTGTCGTCACCGACATTTCTGGCCACCCACTGCTTGCGTGACTAACCCCCGTAGCAGCCGATCAAAACATAAGGTTGAGGTACACCCCAACCTGACGTCACTGAGCTGCTGCGTTTCGCCTGCGACGGGGACACCGTCGTGGTGCACAGCTATGGACCGGCCTGCGACCCAGCCTCGCTGCTCAGGTCCCGATACCGAGGTGTGCGCCACCTGCTACATCGAGGGACACGCCGGTGATGTAGCGGTTGTCCGGGTCTGCTAGGAAAAGGATGGCGCGGGCGACTTCGTCGGGTTCGGCGAACCGGCGCATGGGCAGCTGCGCGGCGCGCTTGGCCCTGTTCGCGGCTGCGTCCGGTCCCGAGTCTTTTGCGAATTGTGCCCACATGGGAGTGTTTACTGGGCCTGGTGCGATGGCGTTGACCGATATGCCGTTGGGGCCGAGCAGCTCGGCGAAGGACCACATGATGTGGAGCACGGCGAGTTTGCTGGCGTTGTAGGGCAGGTAGTTGAGGCGTGCTTCTTTGGCTGCCACGGAGGAGAGGATCACGATGGCACCTCGAGTTCCGGTCCCAAGCATTGATTGTGCGGTTTCCCGGACCATGGTGAACGTGCCCGAGCCGTTGATCCGCATGATGGTGTCGAATTCTTCGGTCGTTGTTTTCATGATGTCCGGCGTGGGGCCCAGGACCCCGGCTGCGTGGACGAGGGCGTCGATGCGCCCGTACTTCGCGGTGGTGTCACGGACGACGGTGGCGCATTGTTCTTCGGAGGTGATGTCGAGGGGGAAGAAGCCGGCCAGCTCCTGGTCCTCCTTCGGCGCGCGGTCGGCACCGATGACGAGGGCCCCTTCGGCTGTGAGTGCTTCAACGGCTGCATTGCCGATGCCACCGCTTGATCCGGTTACCAGAACGACCTGGTCTTTAAGGCTCATCTGATGACTCCGCTGATCTGTTGCTGCCCTGTGGTTGGCTTGTGGGCTGCTCGTTTCATCTTTCTAGTCCTTACGTGAGGTGGGTTTGGCCGCGCTGCGGGGCGCGGTCGATTCAGCGGCCTGTGGAGCGTGCTGTTGAGGCCTGGGTTGTCTGCCATCCCCGGCCCAGGGTGGAGTGCCTGCCGGTGCTGTTTAGCTGTTGCCGCTGGTGGCGTGGCTTGCCCATTGCCGGCCTTCTTGTTCTTCGGTGGGCAGTCCGGAGGCGGCGAGGATCCGGTCGAGCAACCGCTGGGTATGAACAGCTTCGCGGCCGGAGGTGAGCGGCTGTGCCCGGTCAGCGACCCGGTCCAGGAAGTGGTGGACGGCGGCGGAGAATCCGAGTGTGTCGGTCGCTGTTGCCCAGCCGTAGGCCTCGGCGCTGAGTTCGCGTGATGTGGTGACTCCCCTGACGGTGGTCGACACTGTTTCGGGTGCGCGCACTTCTACGGTTTTGCCGTCGCCGTAAGCGTCGAGTTTCTCGTTCCAGGCACCTGCTGTCCTGGCAGCCATCAGTACCCCGGTGTTTCCGGTGCTGAAACGGATCATGGCGGCGGTGCCGTCTTCTTCCCAGGGATCGTTACCGGCTGCGTGGGCGGCCACGTCCACGGGTTCGCCACCGCAGTACCACCGGAGCAGGTCAACCATGTGAATGGCGTTCTCGAACGTTGCGCGGTATTCCGATCCGGGGCGGTTCTTTTGCGCGACGCAGAAGGTAGCGCCTTTCGCGCCGAACAGCTCACGGCCGGCGGTGTAGACGGGCGCGTAGCGGCGGTTGAAGTCGACCATCAGGATGCGGCCGCGTTCGTCGGCAAGGTCGGCCAGACGCTCGGCTTCTTCCGTGGCGGGGGCCAGGGGTTTTTCGCAGAACACGTCGACGCCGTTGTTAAGGCACAGCTGGACGGCGTGGGCGTGTTCGGACCGGGGGGTGAGGACGAAAACGGCGTCCAGGTCCTGGACGTCCAGCATGTCCTCGACTGAGCGGTAGGCGGCGCCGAAACCCCAGCGCCGGACCAGGTTTCCCGGGTCTTCGCGGCGCGATACCAGGGCTGCCAGCTCGACGTCATCGCGCTGGACGAGTGTGGGCAGTTGGGCGATGGTGGCGATGTTGCCGGCGCCGATGACGCCGACGCGAAGGCGCTGGCCGGTCATCGGGCGTTCTCCATTTCTGCGATTTCTGTGAGCATGGCGCGCAGTGCGGTGGCGGATTCCCGGAATCCGTCCTCGGGGGTGGGGAGGTCTTGCGGGTGCCAGCGGTATTCGTACTCGATGCTCAGCAGGTCATCGTAGCCGTGGCGCAGCAGGGCCGCGAGGATCTGGGGCCAGGGAAGGACGCCGGTGCCGATCACCCTCGACCGTACGGCGCGCTCGGACGCGTTGACGCGGGCTGTTTCCGTGGCGCGGAAGGCCGCCGAGGGGTCGGTGAAGACGAGGTCTTTCGCGTGGACGTGACCGATGAGGTCGCCCTGGACGGCAAAGGCCTGTTCGAACGATTCGTCGTGGGTGAAGGTGAGGTTGGCCTGGTCGTAGAGGACACGAACGGCCGGGTGGGCAATTTCGCGGACGAGTGCGGCGGTTTCTGCCGCGGTCTGGGTCATGGTGCCGAAGTGGTTTTCCACGCACAGACGCACGCCGGCCTGTTCGGCCTCGGGTGCCAGGGCCTGCAGGGCCTCCCGCAGTTTCGCCCATCGCCGGTCATGATCTGGATCGCCCGGGTGCCAGGAGCCGGCGTACACACGCACCCGGTCGGCGCCGAGCAGATGCGCGGTCTCAATCGCGCCACGGAACTCTTCGACTCCCCCGCGCCACTCACTCTCGTCCAGCGAGTTGATGGCCGTGGTGTAGGGCGTGAGGCCAATGATCGGCAGACCCTCGCCCTCTGCCGCCTTCAGTGCCTCCATCGCGGCGCGCCGGTCCCCCTGCGGCAGGCCCGAGGTGTACCCGTCCTGGTAGATGACTTCGGCGGCATCTAGCCCCGCGGCCCGAAAAAGCTTCAGTGCCTGGGGGACCGTATGGTCCGGTGTACCGAGTGTGTGACCTGCAAGCCTCATTGTTGAATGTCCTTCCGGGAAGTGTCTTGGGTGGCCGTCCAGTCCGCTGGACCGACGAGCCGAGGTGGGGATGCGACGCGGGACCGGTCGACGATTTCCATCAGCAACCCCCAAGGGGTGACGAAATAGGTCCAACGGTTGCCGGCCACGCGCGGGCTGTCGCCGGCGACTTCCTTGCGCTCCCCGAGCACCCGCACTCCGGGGGTTTCCTGCAGCACCGCGATCGCTTCGTCGACGTCGTCCACGACGAAGCACAGGTGGTGCCCGCCGGCGTCGCAATGCCGCGGCGCGGTGTCCCGCCGCTCAGCGCTGCTCCATTCGAACAGCTCGATGTTCAGGTTTGGGGGCAGGCGGAGCATGGCCAGGGTGAGCCGGGCATCGGCAGGAACGTCGAAGTTCGTGGGCATGAACTCTGCGTCGGGTCCGCGGTCGGAGCGGTACAGCTCCTCGGCGCCGAGCACTTCAACGAAGAACCTGATGGCGTCCTCGAGGTTCGGAACTGTCAGGCCGACGTGGTCGGTGTGCCGCAGCCCGGGCAGCCGCCGCAGGGGTCCTTCATTGGCCGCGGTCATTTGCGCGGTCCTGAGGTGGAGGCGCGCACCAAAAGTTCGGGTTCCAGAACGACGTGGTCCACCGAGCCGTTCAGGTTCTGCTTTTCCGCCAGTTCGATGGCGATGTTTCCCATGTCGGCGATCGGCTGCCGCACCGTGGTCAGGGCCGGGTTGAACCGGGCACCCAGGGCCAGCCCGTCAAAGCCCATGACCGATACGTCCTCCGGCACGCGGATGCCGCTTTGACCCAGAGCCGAGATGACCGCGAAGGCGACCATGTCATTGGCGGCGATAATCGCCGTCGGTGGATTCTCCATCTCCAGGTAGTGTTTGGCCGCGCGCGCTCCCGCGTCCGGATCGGAGCCGCTGTCGAGCACCAGCGGCGTGCCGTTGCCTTCGGCTGACAGCTCCAGGTAGGCGTCCATCCGGTCCTGGGCGGTGTGCGTGCCGGCGATGCCGGAGACGTAACCGGTCGAGGTGTGCCCCAAGGAACGCAGGTGTTCCAGAGCCAGCATGATTCCGCGGCGGCTGTCGACGGTGACCGTGGGAACCGAGGCGTCGCCTTCCACACGGTCGATCACCACCACCTTGTGGCCGAAATCGAAGCGTTTCAGGGCCTCGGTGTCGACTTTCGTGGAGGGCGCGACGATCCCGAAGGGCGCGTACATGGCCTGCATAGCGGTGAAATACCCGTCGGTCTTGGCAGGGTCTCCGTTCGTGACGCACAGCAGCAGCTGGTAGCCGCGCTCGTCCGCGGCCTGCGTCATCGTCTTGGCAAGTTCTGCAAAGAACGGGTTGGTGATGTCAGGGACGATCAGCGGGACGAAGGTGCTGGTCTTTCTGCGCAGAGCCTGGGCAAGCGGGCTCATCGTGTATCCGAGCCCTTCGGCGACGCGGAGGATGTGTTCGCGGGTCTCGCTTTTCACCGCTTCCGGCCGGGAGAATGCCCGGGACACCGTTGAGCGGTGGACACCGGCCGCCTTCGCGACAACGTCAATACTGAGGTCGGCCATTTTCTTTTCCTCCGTGGTCGTCGTATGCCTGCCAAATCGGGCGCATCACATCTTCGAGCTGGTTCAGTGTCGGCAGCCCCCGGAATCCATCTTCCAGCGTCTGCGCGACACGGCGCACGAACGGATCGTAGAGGGGGTCGCTGTCGACCTCGATCACGGCGGACTCAGTTGTCCCGTCCAACGCGGTGAACGTGGCCGAACCGTCCGAGTTGACGGCGGCGAATCCCGCCGCACCCGCCGACGAGTAGCTGCAGTACCGCTTTAACGGCGAACCCGGAAAGGCGTACCCGACCTCTACGATGGCTTCGCGCCCGCTCGGGGTGGTGATGATGAGGCTGGCATGGTCCTCAACGGCCCCGCCGTGCAGGGCCGACGAGAGCCGCGAGTCGACACTCGCCGCTGACTCGTCACAAGCCTGCAGGAACAGGTCAACGAAATGCGGTCCCAGGTTGGCCAGGCACCCGCCCCCTGCAGCAGCAGGGTCAACCATCCAGGGATTGCCGTTATCCAGGTAACGCGAGGGCGGCCCGGCGATGAAGGACATCCTCTGGTACGTCGGCCGGCCGGCCTTGGCCAGCCACCGGTCGACGGGACCGCCCCGCTGAACGAGCGGAACCGTCGCGGGCACACCGGCCGCCTCCGCGGCCTTCCGCACCTGGACAAGTTCCGCCAGGGTCGTTCCCAGCGGCTTCTCCACCACGAACGGAATGCCGCGCTCGATCAGCGCAAGACACTTTTCCGCCATGCCACTGTGCGGGCCGAAGACATAGGCGAGCCCGAGATCCGGCAGATCCACCAGGCGCCGCCAGTCAGCCTCCACCGGAGCGTCCCACGCCGTCGCGAGTCCCTGGACGAGCGACACGTCCTCGTCACCGATGCCGACGACCTGGTGTTCTTCGCCGATCGCCCGCGTACAGAGCGGGACGTGCCAGTGTGAAGCACCAAGGATGATCGTGCGAGTTTTACTCACCCTGCCAGCCCCTTTGCTAAGTAGGAGTTCGATTGTTTTGCTCAGCATGAGATCGATTGCTGAGATCGGTTGCAATAACCCTATGGATGGTGGGAGAGTTTGTCAACGACACTTCAAGAGTGGCTCAGGGCTGTTCCGGAATAGGGAACCCGCCCGGGCCAGAAGAAAGGCCAGCAATGTACAAAAAACTTCGCACCCTGCAGACCATCGACGAATCCGGCGCCGTCCTCATCGTCCGCCTCGAGAACGCTGACGTCGCAGAACGCGTGGCGGAAGCGGCGATCGCCGGAGGTTTCCGCGCACTGGAAATCACGCTCTCGATCCCGGGCGCCGTGGACGTAATCCGCCAACTCTCCGCCAAGCACGGGTCCGACGGCGTTGCGGTCGGAGCCGGAACGGTCCTGGACGAGCACTCAGCCTACGAATGCATTCGCGCCGGCGCCGACTTCCTCGTCAGTCCGCAGCTGAACCCGGCAATGATCCGGACAGCCAACCGCTACCAGATACCCACCATCAGCGGCGCCTACACACCCACTGAACTCGTTAACACGGCAGAGGCAGGCGCTGACATCCTCAAGCTCTTCCCCACCGAAGCCGGCGGCATCCCCTACGCCAGGTCAGTCCTCGCCCCGCTCGCACACCTGCCGATCATGCCGGCAGGCGGCGTAACCGTAGAGAACGTCGGCGAATGGTTCGCCGCCGGCGTGGCAGGTGTCGGCGTCGGCAGCTACGTGACCAAGGCATGGCAGCCGGACGGCGACTTCTCCCGCGTCACCGAGGCCGCCAGGGAGTTCCTCTCAGCAGTGGCAGAGGCTCGCCAATGACAGCCCCGAAAGTCTTTATCGTCATCGGCCCTGCGGGCTCCGGAAAGACGACCATTGCCCAGCAAACAGCAAAAGAGCACGGAGCTGCATATCTGGACAAGGACCGGGTCTGCGGCCGCCTCGTCGAGTTTGCTTTGAAGTCGGCCGGACACGACCCCACCGACCGGGAAGCCAACGCCTTCTATCGGGACAATCTGCTGCCGCTGGAGTACCAGACGCTCATGGATGTCGCCGGAGTGAACCTGCGGCTGGGACGGTCCGTGGTGCTCGATGCCCCCTTCGGTGCTTACTTCGCCATACCGGACTACCTGACGCGCGCCGCGGAAGAATTCCTCTGGCCCCTGTCCGAGACTACCGTGGTGCGGGTACACGTCCCCGAGGATATTCTCCGGGGGCGGCTCATTCAGCGGGGCCTGGAAAGGGACCGGTGGAAACTCGCGCACTGGGACGAGTACTGGGCATCGTACGGCAGCCTGGACTGCACCTGGTCCGGAGTCGGTTTCCTTGATCTCAACAATGAAAAGCCCCTGCCCATTCAGGGTTAGCTCTTTAGGTCAGGCCCGTGTCGGATCGGCCCCGGCTCGTCCTCTCGTGACGTGTTGGCGAAAGCTTTGGACCTTGTTCATTGAATCGAAAATGACCATTGACAGAGCCGACTAGCCTCCGTATCGTTGCTTGCAACCGATCTCAGCAACCGATCTCAGCAATGTAATCACTGCAACCGATCTCATAAACGCCAGAGCCGCATCAGCCGCCCGGAAGCTTGCCGACAGCAATGCCTTCAAGTCAGACAAGGGCGGCCAAGGGGGCCGCCCACCACGTCGTTTCGGTTGTCCCGAACATTCCAATACCCCTCCCCAGCAAACGTGAAAATATGGAGAGTTCAATGAAGACCTCAAAAGAAGCCGTCGGCAGTCCAGACCCTTCGGGCCTTCCCGAAGTGCCTGAGCACCCTCGCCGCACCGTCAATATGGTGGCGGGCACGATCGGCCACTTCGTGGAGTGGTACGACTGGTACATCTATGGGCTGCTCGCAGCCGTGTTCTCGGGACAGATTTTCCCAAGCGATTCCCCGTTCGCCTCCCTTATCGCGGCACTGCTCACCTACGCGGTCGGGTTTGTTGTACGCCCGCTCAGCGGAATCATCATTTCCCCGCTGGCCGACCGCTTCGGCCGGCGGCTCATCCTGACCCTGTCCATCTCCGGCATGGCGCTCGGTGCTCTGATCATCGGCCTGACGCCGTCATTTGCGACGATCGGCTACGCGGCACCGGTTCTCTTCCTGGTTGCACGCATCCTCCAGGGAATCTCGGCTGGCAGTGAGGCGCAGAGCGCCATCGCATTCATGGTCGAACATGCTCCCGCGAACCGCAGGGGCCTGTTCGGTTCGTTCTCCAACATGGCAAGTGGCTTCGCGACCCTCGCCGCCACCGGCGCCGCGGCACTGGTGACGTCATCCTTCACTCCAGCGGACCTTGCCGCCTGGGGCTGGCGCATCCCGTTCATCGCGGGGGGCATCCTCGGCGTCGTCGGCCTTATCCTGAGGGCCCGGGCAGAAGAGACCCCTGAGTTTGAGGCAACTGCCCTCGTTGACCAAAAGTCCGCGCCGGCACGCCTGATGGACCTGCTTCGCGAACACCCGAAGGCGCTGCTCCAGGCAGCAGCGCTCTCTGCCCCGGCCGTGGCCTACTACACTTGGGCCACTTTCCTCCCCACCTACGCCAAACTGACCACCGGCCGGGACCTGGCCTCCACCCTGGCCGGCAGCGTTATCGGACTGGCCCTGCTTGTGGTCATCGTTCCGGTCTGCGGCGCGCTCTCTGATCGACTCGGCCGACGCAAAATCTTCCCCATCATCGGCGCCATCGGCATGATCGTGCTCTTCTACCCCCTGCTCCTGCTGCTGAACCAGCCAGGCTTCGGCGTGTACGTTCTGGTATCGGCGTCCGGGTGGGTCGTTCTCGGTATCTGGCAGTCCATTTACCCGACCATCCAGGCCGAACTGTTCCCGGCTGCGGTACGGGTATCGGGGATCGGCTTCGCGCACCAGCTCGTGATCGCCGTCTTCGGTGGCACCGCGCCGCTGATCGCCGCCGCATTCGTCGGCGCCGGACAGCCGATGCTCGTCGCGGTCTACATGATCGCCATTGTTGCCGTCTGCCTCGTTGTCTACTTCACCCTGCCGGAGACCGGCAACCGCGGTGACCGTGCCACGGTGGCGCTTGCCGACCCCGAGGTACTTGAAGGCGAACACCTGGTCTCGAGTACTTCGCCCGCCACTGACGGGGCTAATCATTCGCGGTAGGCACTCCGGTACCAAGTAAGCCGTGGCGGCTCGACGGGACAAGAAGGGAGCATGACTTCCCGGGTTCCTTCGAGCCGCCCGGCTCGCGCTTGCAATTCCCTCCGAATCCTCATGCGCTAAAAACACAGGCGAAGAACAGAAGGATGCCTTCAAGTGAACCAAATGATCATTAACACATTTTCCTATTTATGGTCATCTACGGCCATTGATGCGATAGCTGAATTGGTCGACAACGGCTATAAAGTTTTTGAAGTTCCGGTCAGCTCGCCCCATTGCTGGCCGGATGAAATATCCAGCTCTGAGCGTTCGGCAACTCATGCAAGACTGAATGAATACGGCGCTAAAATCAGGTCGCTGAACGCCGGTGGCTACGACATCAATCTGGCCAGTCCCGCCGCCAATATGCGTCGCAAAAGCGTTGAGCACATTAAATCGCTGATCGACCTGGCCGCAGCCTGGGATGTCCGCGAAGTTGTGATATCCCCCGGCACGAGGCGTCCAATGATCTCGCCGTCACTTGAAAAAGTCTATGGGTGGATGTACGAGAGCCTGGAGAAACTCATTCCGCTGGCAAAACAGGCCGGCACGCGACTACTCTTCGAAAACACTCCCTACTGCTTTACCCCTACGATGGAGGACCTGGCAGGGGTCGTAAGCACTATCAACGACGAAGCAGTCAAGATCGTGTACGACGTCGCCAACGCCGCCTACATCGGAGAAGATCCCGTAAGCAGTTTGCTGTCCTACCACGAATCCATCGGGCTAGTGCATATTTCTGATACGGGCACGGAGACCTGGGGCCATGATCCGATCGGCACTGGAGTGATCGACTGGAATGGATTGGGCAAGGCCGTCAACGAAACCTGCGGCGTCAATAACGTAGTTCTTGAAATCATCCGCGAAGACAACCCCGTGCAGGAATTCAAGAAGGCGATGCAGGATCTCAAAAATCATGGCTGGGAACTAGAAAGCTAACCTTCAGCATGTCAGATCGTGGTGCATTCGCCGTGGTTTGTTAAGAATAGAATCGGTTTCGTTGCGAATCGAACTGCCAAGCGACCGGAGTTTGCCATCTCTTGCTCCCTGTCAAAATCTGGTAGTCAACAATAATTCGCAAGAGAATCCCTGTTAACGCAAGAGAATCCCTGTTAACGCAAGAGAATCCCTGTTAAAAGGAGTGTGTGCAATGAGGGCACTGGTCAGTGGCGGAAGCAGCGGCATAGGCGCGTCTACCTGCCTGAGAATCGCAGAGGCGGCCCTGGCCCGGGGCGCTCACCCGATGATTGCCGTGGCTGGGCACGAAGCGAACAGCAGCCAAGAACAAGTAGTTCGTTCAATCCAGTCAATGGGCGGTACCGCCATCGGACTCGCGGGCGACCTCGGTGACCCCGACGTGCCAGCTCAACTCGTAGAGGCTGCGGTAGCTGAATTCGGCGGCTTGGACGCCTTGGTAGCAAACGCCGGAATCGCTAACCCCGGTGCCATCTGTGACGTGTCCCTTGACGACTGGGACAACATGTTTTCCGTCAACCTCCGCGGCTCGTGGCTTCTTGCCAAAGCAAGCTACCCGCACTTGAAGCAGAGCCACGGCGCCGCCTGTTTTACCTCTTCCATGTCTGGCCAGTTACCTCATGCCGGATCAGGCGCTTACAGCCCCAGCAAGGCAGCATTGACGATGCTGGCCCAAACACTCGCGTTGGAATGGGCACCTGACAGTATCCGTGTGAATGTGGTTTCCCCGGGCATGACTCACACACGGATGACCGAAAAAATGTATGCCGATCCCCAAATCAAGAAGGCCAGGGAAGACATCATCCCGCTGGCACGAATTGGAGAGCCCACGGACATAGCCAACGTCATCGAATTTCTTGTAAGCCCGCTATCGGGTTATGTCACCGGCCAAGACATCTGTGTCGACGGTGGCTTCTCTAAGTCCATTCTTAGCCATATCCCTGGCCGACCCAGCTCCAAATCCTGAAGCCCGATCTGTATCGGTACCGCGGAGTGTAACCCTCTCCCCGGGGAATAGCGGCAACCCCGCCACGGCAGCGCTCTCCCCGGGGGCCAGGCATTCTACCTGGCCGCCGTGACGGGCGGGCACCATCGCGCCTGGGGGTGGAGCGGTTGCCGTTCGGCTGTCCCGCCGTCGGGCCGACTCGACGATGTGAGTGCCCGTCGCCGCACCGCCGTGGAAGGCCGACGGTGCGTAGGCCCCGCCCGATTTACCCCGACGGCCGCATCCCCTCGCTAGCGCCGCGGCGGTGGCCCAGCCCCGCCATGAACGCAGAGCGCATCTGATAATGCGGGGGGTGTTCCGGGCGAGAGTCCTAGGGCGTGTCGCGTTTTCAGTTGCTCTCCGGTGCTCAGCTGTCGTCGGTTGAGGAGTTGTTGCCGCGGCCGACGGGTCGGAAAGACCGAAAGCAGCCCTCGGGTAGGAGAGTGTGCCACAAAAAGGAGGCCGACGTGAATCAAACAGCCAGACCGCTTATCCCGGAGCAGCGCCAACAGGAAATTCTGCGGCTCCTGCGGGCGAGAAGGTGCGCTCAGCATCCGCAGCCTCACCGACCACATGAACGTTTCCCACATGACCGTCCGCCGCGATGTCGCTGCCTTGGAAAATTCGGGACAAGTCGTCTCGGTACAGGGCGGAGTCCGTCTGGCGGAATGGACAGGCCAGGCCCTTCCCAGGGAGCGGGAGTTCAGGGCCCACCTCCAATTGCCCCCCCAAGCAGGCCATTGCCCAACTGGCTGCCCGGGCCATCGAGGACGACATGGTGCTCTTCCTGGACGCCGGCACCACCTGCCAGTCGGTGGTAGCCCACCTCGGCGCACGCAAGAATCTCACGGTCGTCACCAACAACTTCTACGTGGTGACCAGCCTCTTCACCCACCCCCACATCCAGGTCATTCACACCGGCGGCACCGTAAACCCATCCAGCGGTTCCAGCGAGGGACGCATCGCGGCCGACGCAATCAAAGGCGTCAACATCGACTTGTTCTTTCTAAGCACCGGAACCTGGAACATGGACCGAGGGGTCACAACCCCCTCGATGGACAAGGTGGAAATCAAACTCGCCGCCCTCCAAGCCTCCACCTCCTGCTTCCTTCTGGCAGACAGCACAAAGTTTGGAACGGTCTCGAAATTCCAGGTCGCCGCAATCGAGAAACTAGACGCGGTCGTCACTGACGAACAGCTCCCCCAGGAAATGCAGGAGAACATCCGCGATCTCGGTGTTGCCGTCCATGCCGCCCGCTTTGGGCAGCGCAGCTTTTCGTAGGCAGGACCCTACGAAAAGAGGTTATCGACATAGGGCACACCCCAGCCTGACACCCCGCTCCGTTACCTATTACGTGGCATTAGGAACGTCCTGGCCGGGACTGTAAATTTGTCGGTGTAACTCCTGAGGAAAAAGGAGAGCTCCGTGACGGATGTGACGGCCGCTGCGATTGATGCGGTGGATGAGGAACT
>NZ_JBHTSL010000082.1:0-21212 GCF_042795115.1 Arthrobacter sp. NPDC056493
GTGCCGGACCTTTTGGCTAGGCGCCCGAGAGAGCCTGTCGCAAACGTCAAATTCGATGCCCGACGCCGGTCCAACCGCTAGGCTGGAGGACTGACACGGGGTGCCGCGCACGGGCCGGCTGAGATCCAAACCCGTTGAACCTGTCCGGTTAGCACCGGCGAAGGGATGTCCTCCTTGTCATCAGCACTGTCATCAGCACTGTCATCAGCATCACTCCTGCCCGCACCCGCGGCTGGCGCCGACTCACTCCGGGAAACCGTGCCGGCGGCCGTTCCGACGTCCCGCGAGGTTCCCCGGGTCCTCGCCATCGCCGGGTCGGATCCGTCCGGCGGTGCAGGCATCCAGGCCGACCTGAAAAGCATCGCGGCCCACGGCGGCTACGGGATGGCCGCAATAACCGCCCTCACCGCCCAGAACACCACCGGCGTGCGGGGCGTGCACGTTCCACCGGCTTCCTTCCTGTCAGCGCAACTCGAGGCTGTCAGCGACGACATCCACGTGGACGCCGTGAAGATCGGCATGCTGGGCGATGAACAGGTGATTGCCGCAGTCCGCAGCTGGCTCGAAGAGGTGCGGCCCGGCGTCGTGGTTCTGGATCCGGTGATGGTGGCCACCAGCGGTGACCGCCTCCTTCAGGAGGCTGCGGAAGCAGCTCTCCGGAGATTGTTGCCGCTGGCGCATCTGGTCACCCCCAACCTTCCCGAACTTGCCATGCTGCTCGGGGAACCGGAAGCCGAGGACTGGGCAGCCGCCCTGGAGCAGGGCAGGCGGCTGGCGGAGCAGACCGGTGCCACGGTCCTCGTCAAGGGCGGCCACCTGAACGGCTCAACCTGCCCGGATGCCCTCGTGAATACTGCCGGGCTGCTGTCGGCGGAGGTGGTGGAGGTTGCCGGCGAGCGGATCAGCACGCGCAACAGCCACGGCACCGGGTGCTCGCTGTCCTCGGCCATGGCCACGGCTCAGGCTCGGCTGGGCGACTGGGAAGCGGCACTGCGGGTGGTCAAGCCCTGGCTGGCCGGAGCCCTCCGCACGTCCGGGCAGCTTGAAGTCGGCACCGGCAACGGGCCGATCAACCACTTCCACCACCTGGCCCAGCCCGAACCTCAGGGCGGGTTCGCGGAACTGCTGCGCGCAGAGACTGTTGCAGACCTGGACGCCATCTATGGCCTCGGCTTCATCCGTGGCCTGGCCGACGGCACCCTGGCGGAGAAGGAATTCGCGTACTACCTCGCACAGGATGCCATCTACCTCAACGGCTACTCCCGCGTCCTGGCCAGGGCCAGCGCGCTGGCACCAACCGAGTCCGAGCAGCTGTTCTGGGCGCGCTCCGCCCAGCAATGTCTGGAGGTTGAATCGGAACTGCACCGCAACTGGCTCAGCACGCGCGCCGTGCAGACGGAGTTGGGCCCCGTCACGAAGTCCTACGTCGATCATCTGCTGGCGGCCTCGGCGGGCGGCAGCTACGCGGTGCTGGTCGCCGCGGTCCTTCCTTGCTTCTGGCTGTACGCCGAGGTGGGGGAGACCCTGCACGCCGAATACCTGGCTGCCGGGGCGCAGGCCGGGCACCCGTACGCCGAGTGGCTGCGGACGTACGCCGACGAGGAGTTCGCTGCCGCCACGCTGCAGGCCATCGAAATCGCCGACGGCGCTGGCCGGGCCGCGTCCGCGGGGGAGCGCGAAGCGATGATTACCGCATTCCGGCAGTCCTGCCGGTACGAGGCGGAATTCTTCGACGCGCCGAGCCGACACAGCTGAACGGAAGCGGGCGCCGAGCCCGGTAAGATAGTCGCGCACGGCATTGGATGTCCGGAACAGCGCCCCTGTGGTGGCTATCACGGACGACCCGCCGGTGCCAGCCTCATTTGCGGCCGACGACGGAATTAGCGTATTCTGGATCTTCGGTGCTTACGCCAACACTTGGGTTATGACCCGGGATCGTCCACTCGGACTAATTCCTGGGATAGCTCACGGGTTCCCCCGGGCAATCCACGGCGTTGAGGCACAGCGAGAACCAGGCCAATTTCCGGACCCGGGTTCCGCACGCAAATTTAGTAATAAACGTCGAGAGAAGTGAGTTCCCAAGTGGTGTACGCGATTGTCCGCGCAGGCGGCCGCCAAGAGAAGGTTTCCGTTGGAGACTTCGTTACCCTGAACCGCGTCGCCGGTGGAGCTGGCAGCACCATTGAGCTGCCCGCACTGCTCCTGGTGGACGGTGACAAGGTCACCTCCGCAGCTGCGGACCTGGCCAAGGTAACTGTTACGGCTGAGATCCTCCAGGACCTCCGTGGTCCGAAGATCGTCATCCAGAAGTTCAAGAACAAGACCGGTTACAAGAAGCGCCAGGGTCACCGTCAGGAACTGACCAAGGTCAAGATCACCGGCATCAAGTAACCCACCGGTTACTGACCAGGTTCCCCGCAGTCTCAGAATTAAAGGCAGGCATTTCAAATGGCACACAAAAAAGGCGCGAGCTCCACTCGCAACGGTCGTGACTCCAACGCCCAGTACCTCGGCGTCAAGCGCTTCGGCGGCCAGGTAGTTTCCGCTGGCGAAATCATCGTCCGCCAGCGCGGCACCCACTTCCACCCCGGTGCGGGCGTTGGCCGTGGCGGCGACGACACCCTGTTCGCTCTGCAGGCAGGTGCCGTTGAATTCGGCACACGCCGCGGCCGTCGGGTCGTCAACATCGTTGCTGCTGCAGCTGCAGAGTAACAACAAGTTCTGAACCGGTGGAGCGGGCCATGATGGCTCGCTCCACTGTTCTTTTAACCGCATTACAATCGATTTGGACGTCCAGGACGGCCGGATTAAGCAATAGAGGAGATTCACGTGGCGAGCTTTGTAGACCGGGTAGTACTGCACGTATCCGGCGGTACCGGCGGCCACGGCTGTGTCTCCGTTCACCGTGAGAAGTTCAAGCCGCTCGGCGGGCCCGACGGCGGCAACGGCGGCGACGGGGGCGACGTCATCCTGCGCGTCGACGCACAGACCACCACGCTGTTGGACTACCACCACGCCCCGCACCGGCACGCCACGAACGGCGGCCCCGGCATGGGCGACTGGCGCGGCGGCAAGAACGGCGAAACGCTGGTCCTGCCCGTTCCGGAAGGTACGGTCGTCAAGACCAAGGACGGTAAGGTCCTGGCTGACCTCGTCGGCGAAGGCACTGAGTTCATCGCGGCCTCCGGCGGCCTGGGCGGCCTGGGCAACGCGGCGCTGTCTTCGCAGAAGCGCCGGGCGCCAGGCTTCGCGCTGCTCGGGATCGAGGGTGACGCCAGTGACATTGTCCTGGAGCTGAAGTCGATCGCCGACATTGCCCTGGTGGGTTTCCCCTCCGCCGGCAAGTCGAGCCTGATCGCGGCCATGTCTGCCGCCCGCCCGAAGATCGCCGACTACCCCTTCACTACTCTCATCCCGAACCTTGGCGTAGTCCAGGCCGGCGACGTCCGCTTCACCATTGCCGACGTTCCGGGACTCATCGAGGGCGCCAGCGAAGGCAAGGGCCTGGGCCACAACTTCCTCCGCCACGTCGAGCGCTGCGCGGCTTTGGTGCACGTTTTGGACTGCGGTACGCTGGAATCTGACCGAGATCCGCTCTCCGACCTCGCAATTATCGAAACCGAGCTCGAAAAGTACGCGGTGGACTCGAGCTACGCTGGTACGAACGGCGAAGTTGTTCCGCTCAATCACCGGCCCCGGCTGGTGGCACTGAACAAGGTGGACCTGCCGGACGGCAAGGACATGGCCGAGTTCGTCCGGCCGGAGCTGGAGTCCCGCGGCTACCGTGTCTTCGAAATTTCAGCCACGAGCCACGAGGGCCTGCGCCAGCTTGGCTTCGCCATGGCAGAGATCGTCAAGGCTGCCCGCGACAGCGTCGAAGCCACGCCACCGAAGGTGCACGCACCGGTACTTCGGCCCCGCGCCGTCAACGAGACCGGTTTCCGGATCCGCCGCGAGGAGAAAAACCTGGAGCCGCTGTTCCGCGTTCTGGGCGAGAAGCCCGTGCGCTGGGTCAAGCAGACGGACTTCACCAACGAGGAAGCCATTGGCTACCTTGCCGACCGCCTGGCCAAGCTTGGAGTCGAAACCGAGCTGTTCAAGCAGGGCGCCAAGCCCGGCGACACCGTGGTGATCGGTGAGGACGACGGCGTGGTGTTCGACTGGGAGCCGACCATGATGGCTGGTGCCGAGCTGCTGGCTTCGCCGCGCGGCACGGACGTCCGGTTCGCAGATATCGGAGACCGTCCTACCCGCAGCCAGAAGCGCGAAGAGCAGATCGAACGCCGCGACGCGAAGGCAGCGGCGCGGGCCGAGCTGGAAGCCGAACGCAAAGCCGGCATCTGGACCGAGTCCGTCAGCGCGCGCCGGGCTGCCCGGCCCCTCAAGGAGAGCGGACTTAACACCGAACATGAGGAGTGAACCCGCACACGTGACCGATACTTCCGCAGTTGTCATAGAGGAACCCAAGATCGACGACCGCAGCATGCTCGCCAGGGCGCGCCGCATTGTGGTCAAAGTAGGATCGTCGTCCCTTACCAGCATCAAGGGCGGAATATCGGAGGAGGCGCTCACCGGGCTTTCGGATGTGCTGGCCGCCAAGTGCAATGCGGGAACCGAGATCATCCTCGTTTCTTCCGGTGCCATTTCGGCCGGTCTCGCGCCCCTGGGCCTGGCCAAGCGTCCCCGGGACCTCGCCACGCAGCAGGCCGCGGCCAGCGTGGGGCAGGGCCTGCTGATGGCACGGTACACGCACGCCTTTGCCGCCCACGGCGTCACGGTCAGCCAGGTGCTCCTCACCGCCGACGACCTCATGCGGCGCAGCCACCACCAGAATGCATTCCGTGCCCTCAACCGGCTCCTGAATCTCGGCGTCGTACCAGTCGTCAACGAGAACGACACCGTCGCCACCCACAAGATCCGTTTCGGCGACAACGACCGCCTGTCAGCCCTCGTGGCACACCTTGTGCGCGCCGACGCGCTGGTGCTGCTGTCCGACGTCGACTCCCTGTATGACGGCCCGCCCGCCCAGGGCGCCAAGCGGATTCCCCAAGTGGACGGTCCGGAAGACCTCGACGGCGTCTCCATCGGCAAGACCGGCAAGGCCGGCGTGGGCACCGGCGGCATGCAGACCAAGGTGGAGGCGGCCCTCATGGCCGCGGATTCGGGCATCCCGGCGCTCGTCACGTCCACCTCGAACGCCGCAGCGGCGCTGGCCGGTGATGACGTTGGAACCTGGTTCACCGTTAACGGCGCACGCAAGTCCGTCCGGATGATGTGGCTCGCCCATTTGGCCCACGTTCAGGGCCGGCTGTTCCTTGACGCCGGCGCCGTCCGGGCCGTGCGGGACAACCACACCTCGCTCCTGCCCGCCGGCATCACCTCCGTCGACGGCAGCTTCGAAAGCGGTGACGCCGTCGAAATGGTCTCCCCGGACGGTACCGTCGTCGCCCGGGGCCTGGTGAACTACTCCGCGGCCGAACTGCCGCAGATGCTCGGACGGTCCACCGTGGAGCTGGGCGAGGCCCTGGGCCGCGGATTCGACCGTGAAGTTGTTCACGTTGACGACCTGGTTCTGGTCTAGGCGCCGGACTCGCCTAGACTTGAATGATGACTGAGGCACTGATGAACCAAGCAGCTGAGACATCCAACGACGCTACGACGGTCCCCACCCTGCCGGCAGACAGCCAGCCCACCCCGGCTGACGTCGAGGCGGCCGTCTACGCGATCGCCGACCGTTCCCGCCAGGCCGCCCGCAGCATGGGCCGCGCCAACCGTGCCTGGAAGGACAAGGCCCTGCGCGCCATCGGCAGCGCACTGCTCGCGAACAGGCAGCAGATCCTCGCCGCCAACACCAAAGACGTGGAAGCGGGCCGCGCCAACGGCACCTCTGCCGCCCTCCTGGACCGGCTGACCCTCAGCGACACCCGCATTGCCGCCCTCGCCGCCGCCCTGGAGAACCTGGCCGGGCTGCCCGATCCCGTGGGCAATGTGGTGCGCGGACAGACCCTTCCCAACGGCCTGCGCCTGCGCCAGGTCAACGTCCCCATGGGCGTTGTGGCTGCCATTTACGAGGCCCGTCCCAACGTAACAGTGGACATCGCCGGCTTGGCGCTCAAGAGCGGCAACGCCGTGATTCTCCGCGGCGGTTCGGCGGCAGCCTCCACCAATGAGGCACTTATCCGCGTGCTGCGCGATGCACTGGAATCCGTGGGCCTGCCGGCGGATGCCGTGCAGACCGTGGACCAGTACGGCCGCGAGGGCGCCAACGTGCTCATGCGTGCCCGCGGGCGCGTCGACGTGCTGATTCCCCGCGGCGGCCGCGAACTGATCCAGACCGTCGTCAACAACTCCTCCGTGCCGGTCATCGAGACCGGCGAGGGCAATGTCCACATCTTCATCGACGAGTCAGCCAGTGAAGACATGGCGGTGGAGATCCTCCTCAACGCCAAGACACAGCGCCCCAGCGTGTGCAACACGGTGGAGACGCTGCTGGTGCACTCCGGCTCCACAGTCCTCCCAGCCGTCGCGGCGGCACTGACCAAGGCGGGCGTCAGGCTGCACACCGATGACCGCGTCCGGGCAGCGCTCCCCGCATCGGTTGAGTCCCTGCCGGCCACTGATGACGACTGGGCCACCGAGTACATGGACCTGGACCTGGCCGTGGCCATGGTGGACAGCCTGGACGACGCCGTGAAGCACATCCGGACATGGTCGACGGGTCACACCGAAGCCATCCTGACCAACGACCTGCGAAACGCTGAGCGCTTCATCGCGGAAATCGATTCCGCTGCAGTCATCGTGAACGCGTCCACGCGGTTTACCGACGGCGGCGAGCTGGGCCTGGGTGCCGAGGTGGGCATCTCCACGCAGAAGCTTCACGCCCGCGGCCCGATGGGCCTGACCGAGCTGACAACCACGAAGTGGATTGTCCAGGGCGAGGGCCAAGTCCGCTCCTGACATAGCGGTAACATTAGTAAAGAAGTCCGGACCGGCGGGAATTTCCGCCGTCGTCATCCTTTTTATTCCTAGGGGAGAAAATGCTGCTCCAGCAGATTGCCGCGTCAGTTGCCGAACACGAGGAGAGGGCGCCCCTGTGGGCCGAGCCATGGGTCTTCGGCCTCTCGATGTTTTCCATCTTCGTGGTGCTGATGTTCGTCACCCTCTCCTACGGCAACCTGGGCAAGCGCCACACCGCAGTTGATGAGCACGCAGACCCGCACCGCCAGCACCCCAACAAGCACGACCACGGCCAGGGCCACTAAGATTTCCGCCGCACTGCACCACAAGGATACGCAGCGCCGGCTGCGGCTGGGCGTGATGGGCGGAACGTTCGACCCCATCCATCACGGCCACCTTGTGGCCGCCAGCGAGGTGGCTGCCAAGTTCGGACTCGACGAAGTCGTATTCGTGCCCACAGGCCAGCCGTGGCAGAAGTCCAGCAAGAAGGTCAGTGAGCCCGAACACCGTTATTTGATGACGGTGATTGCCACGGCGTCGAACCCCCGGTTTACCGTCAGCCGCGTGGATGTGGACCGTCCCGGCCCCACGTACACCATCGACACCCTCCGCGACCTGCGGACCCAACGGCCCGACGCGGACCTGTTCTTCATCACCGGCGCTGACGCCCTGGCGCAAATTCTGTCGTGGAAGAACATAGACGAGCTGTGGTCCCTGGCCCACTTCGTGGGAGTTACCAGGCCGGGCCATGAACTCGACGGCATGGGCCGCAAGGACGTCAGCCTGCTCGAGGTCCCCGCGATGGCGATCTCCTCAACCGACTGCCGCGCCCGCGTTGCCGCCCACAACCCCGTCTGGTACCTGGTGCCGGATGGTGTGGTGCAGTACATCGCTAAATACGGGCTCTACGCCGCACCGGCCGGGAACAGCAGCTCCGAAACTACCGAGACAAACGATCCAGCCAGCACTGAATGAGTTTGAGATGAGTCAGGAACAGCAACCGATCCGCAGCCGCCGGGAACTGCGCAAGGCCCGGGATGAAGCCTCGGCCACGAACCGGAACGCCGCCCCTCCGGGTGCCGGCGAGTCAGCCCCTGCCTCGAAACCACCTGCTTCAAAAGGTCCCGCCTCAAATCCGCCTGCTTCGAAGCGTCCGGCCCCCGCGGGCCAGGCCGCGGCAAGCCCCGGGGCGTCCGCTTCCGTAGGCGCGGACAAGACTGACGCTTCGCGTGTCGCCGCAGACAGCGGGCAGGAAGATGCCACCGGGCGCGTGCGCCGGGTAGCGCCGGGCCCCGTTGACTCCGCTCCGGCCGGTTCAGCCGCTGAGCGCTCGTCACAAATCCGTGCCCGCGACAGGGCGGCCCTGCGGACCATCAAGGAGCTTGCCGAAAAGGAAGAGCAGCTTGCCGGCGGTGGTCCGCCCACGCGCCGCCAGCTGCGGCTGATGCAACTCAAGGAACAGGCCGTTACTTCGGCAATGCCCGTCGTGCAGCCGGCCGACGGCGGTGCCTCCACCGGGAAATCGCCCGCTTCTTCGCCTGACTCTTCGTCCGGTATGGCCGGCAACCCGGCCACTGCATCCAAGCCGGCCGGTCAGCCCTCCAGCGGTCCCGGACCACGGCCCGGGAAGCCGGCGGGGGACGAGCTGCCCGAGGGCATGACGGTGGAGCAGGCCCTGGAGGCGCGTGCTCTCCTCGCGGAACAGGCTAAGAATCAGATCGCCAAGATGGAGCACATCGCGGCGACCGACCCTGAAGCAGTAGATCCTGAAATCCTGGCCCAGCAGATTGCCTTGGCCGAGCGGGCCGCCGTGCTCAACAAGCGGGCCAGGGCCAAGCAGAAGCTTGCTGAACAAAACACGCCGCAGCAGAGCGGACAGAATGGTCCGTCCACCGCCAGCAATCTCGCCATGGTGACGCCGCTGGAATTTGAACAGGTGCCCGGCGTCGACCGCCCCGTCATGAAGCGGCCGGCCACCTCGCATGTTCCCCTGGTGACCAACCCCGGACCGCGTGTCCCGGCCCGGGGCAACCGGGCCGCCAAGGCGTCCCGCTCGGGCGCGCCGTCCAGCGGGCGGTCGCGAGTCATCGCCCGGGCGGAAGCCGCGGCGCGCTCGGCAGCTGCGCCTCCGGCCAGCAGCCGCCAAAATGCCTGGACCGAAGAGTCCGGCGAAGACGTCACGGCTCTGCCGCCGGTGTCTGCCAAGTCCGCCTACGGGCTGGAACCCCTGGACGCAGCGACGGCCGGACTCGCCCGGGCCAACCGGCTGCGGCTGATCCAGCTCGGCGTCCTGGCGCTCGGCGCCATCGCCCTCGCTGCCGGCGTCATCATGATCATCAGCGGCCTTTCACGCTGACTTCATTCAGTCCCACCACCTACGCTTTTCATCACCACAAGGAGTCCCGTGACCGCATCCGAATCGTCCGTCACCATAGCCCGGCACGCAGCCAGGGCCGCGGCGGACAAGATCGCCCAAAACATCGTCGCCCTCGACGTCAGCGAACGCCTGGCCTTGGCGGACGTGTTCCTCATTGCCTCGGCACCCAGCGAACGCCAGGTCAACGCCATCGTCGATGGCATTGAGGAGGAACTCATCAAGCAGGACCTCCGCCCGGTCCGCCGGGAAGGCCGTTCTGCCGGCCGCTGGGTCCTGCTCGACTACGCCGACGTCGTCATCCACGTTCAGCACGAGGAGGACCGCGTCTTCTATGCCCTGGAGCGTCTCTGGAAGGACTGCCCGGTAGTGGATCTGCAGCTGGGAGACGACGCCTCGGCAAAGGCCGGTGCTGCCGCCGAGCAGGAGTAGGCCAGCGACCGAATATGCCCGATTTGGAATTTTCGGAAACGCTGTTCTAAGATATTTGAGTTGCTTCGGAGAGATCCGGACAAAAGAACGGATTCCAACGGCCCTGAGCCGAAGGTCCGAAGCAGCAAGAATACGGGGCTGTGGCGCAGCTGGTAGCGCACCTGCATGGCATGCAGGGGGTCAGGGGTTCGAGTCCCCTCAGCTCCACCGGATAATCCGCCGGAATCGTTAGATTCCGGCGGATTTTTGTTTGCCCGAAAGCAGCATTCAGACGGCTTTTCCGGCCCGCCGGGAACGTGACGGACGCCACGTGGCGTCGATTCGCATCTTGGCAGTTTCTGGACTACGCTGGTCGGGTTGCTTCGGGAAATCGCAAAGATTCCGGAGAAACGGCTTGGGGCTGTGGCGCAGCTGGTAGCGCACCTGCATGGCATGCAGGGGGTCAGGGGTTCGAGTCCCCTCAGCTCCACCAAGTAGCCGCCGGATCATGGAACAAACCATGACCCGGCGGCTTTTTCCGTTAAAGCCCGCGCTGCCGGTGCCGCGAATCTTTGACGAATCTTGGATATTCATTGGGCACGTCTTTCCCGCTTTGCCTCTAGAGTGGAGCCATGAAAACGGGAGCGGCCCTGGTGCTGTCCGTTGCAGGGATACTCGCAGCGGGCTCGGCGGCCCTTGCCGTCAATACACAGGTGCTCAGCGTTTCGCCCACCGGCACCGGAAACGCCAATGTAGTCCTCCTGCCGAACGGTTCCGTGCCTCCTGGCACCACCGCGGGTCCGAAGGCCTCGCCACCTGCGACAGGCGCGCCGGCCGGCGCACAGAAAACGGCCACTCCGGCGAAATCCAGCCCCGCAAGGCCCGGCTCCGCACAATCCGGTGCAACGGCATCAAATGCGGCCAAAGCCAATCCGGCGAAGTCCGCCCCGGCAACTGCGCCCGGGACTGTCGGCGGTTCCGCAACTGCACCGTCGTCATCGGGCCCCGGCGGCGGGTCGGCCGGCGGAGCGGTGACCGTTCAACCCGCCCCTGCCACGGGCGGCGTGGTCCCTGCTGGGCCCGGAGACGACAAGGGCGGACTCCGCAAGGCGCCGGAGCCAGGCGATGACAGCGGCGGCCACGGCGCCGACGACTGAACACCGGCGACGGAACACCGGCGACTGATCACTGACGGCGGATCAGCGGCGTCGGGCCTGCGTTTGCTGCTGCTAATGCACCCTTTCCTGCGCACAGTTCCCTGCGCCCTGCCTGCCCTGTCGTACCGGCCTGCCCTGTCGTGCCTTCACTCTCCTGCCTGACTGGTGGGACCCGGGAGGGCGGTTCGGGATAGGGAAAACCGCGAGGGCAACCTTGGACAAGTCTTGGATTTCCTCTGCACCCATCCTCGACGTCGAATTTCTACTGTGGAGCCATGAAAACAAAAGCAGCCCTTGCACTATCCATCGCCGGCATCCTCCTCACCGGAGGTACCGCCTTCGCCGCCACCCAGACGCTGAGCAACTCGGGCGCGCATTCCAGTGACGACGCGCCGAGCGTCCTCGTAACGGACGACTCGGCCACCAGAACCCCCGCCGTAGGCTCCGGCACGGCCACTGCAAAGACAACTGATGACACACAAGCCGACGACAACAAGGCATCAGCGGCCAAGAAGTCGTCCAAGCCTGCCGAAGCGGGTGACGACAAGGGAGGCCAGCGGACCGCCACAGAGTCCGGCGACGACAACGGCGGAACCGCGGCAGCGCCGGCGGAGAATCCCGCCGGCAGCGGTTCCGCCTCCGTTGAACCGGGTGACGACAAAGGAGGACTCCGGACCACCCCGGAGCCCGGCGACGACAACGGCGGTCTCCGCTCAGACCAGGCTCGGGTTGCGGAACCCGGTGACGACCACGGTGGACTGCGGACGACTCCCGAGGCCGGCGACGACAAGGGCGGGGACCGGAAGGCCGCTGAGCCCGGCGACGACAGCGGTGGCAGCGGCGGCCACGGCAGCGACGACTGAGAAACGAGACAACCAACCAACAGCATGGAAGGTCCTCCTGCACCTTGGCGTCCAGGAGGACCTTCCATGTGCCTGGGTCGGACGGCGCCTAGGATGTACACGTGGAGCGGATAACGAGCCGGGGGAGCGGCACTTTTGGGCGGTGACACTTTTGGGCGGTGACACTTTTGGGCGGTGACACGACCCGGAACGCCGACGTCGTGGTCATCGGCGCCGGGCAGGCAGGTCTTTCTGCCGCCTTCCACCTGGCCCGCCGTGGCTTTACCCCCGCCCCGGCCCGAGGACAGCCGGCGGACATGGAGCAGCCAGCGACGGCAGCCGGTCCGGGACGGACCTACGCGGTGCTGGACGCCGAGGACGGGCCCGGCGGAGCGTGGCGCCACCGCTGGAAAAGCCTGCTGATGGCCACGGTGAACGGCATCAGCGACCTTCCCGGAATACCGCAGCCGGACGTCGACCCAACAGAGCCGAGTTCCGCCTTCCTCAGCCGCTACTTCGCCGCCTACGAACGGCAGGTCGGCCTGGCCGTCGAACGGCCCGTCAAGGTGCTCGCCGTCGAACGCGAAGATGCTGATCCGGGCGGGCGGCTAAAGATCACCACGTCCGACGGCGGTTGGACGGCCCGAGCGGTCATCAACGCCACCGGAACCTGGACCAGGCCGTTCTGGCCGATCTATCCGGGCCAGTTCACGTTCGGGGGCCGTCAGTTGCATGTGGCTGACTATGTGTCCGCGGAGGAGTTCCGGGGCCTGCACGTCATCGTTGTGGGCGGCGGGATTTCCGCCGTCGGGCTGCTGGACGAAATCTCCAAGGTCACCTGGACGAGCTGGTTCACGCGCCGGGAGCCGGTATGGCGGGAGGGGTTCGACCGGCAGGCCGGGCACGCCGCCGTCGCCCTCGTGGAAGACCGCGTACGGCAGGGACTGCCGCCGCAAAGCGTCGTGGCGGCTACCGGGCTCATCTGGACTCCGGCGCTCCGGGCGGCAGCCGCGCGCGGCGTGCTGGACCGGCGGCCGATGTTCACCGCGATAGAACCCGGCGGCGTCCGGCTGGCGGACGGCGGGTTCCTCGCGGCGGACGTGATCCTGTGGGCCACCGGCTTCCGTGCCGAACTGGAACATCTGGCGCCGCTGCATCTGCGGGGACCAGGCGGCGGGATCGCCATGGAAGGAACCCAGGTGGCGGCGGAGCCCCGGGTGCATCTGGTGGGCTACGGCCCGTCGTCGTCCACCATCGGCGCAAACCGCGCAGGCCGTGCCGCGGTGACGGAAATCCTCCAACTCCTGGCGGCCCCCGCGGGCGCGACGGATCCACGGTAGATTTGCACAGGCGGATTTCTGCCCCGGTAACGTAAGCAACCGGCAACAAGCAAGGAAGAGGCGGCGGCAACACGTGACTGAAAACGGTCTTGGCCAGGTACTGGGCTTGCTTCGAAGGCACCCGGATGTCGAGGCCGCCAACCTTCAGGCGTGGGACGCCACCGACTCGCTCCTCCTGGAGGCGGCGTCGGGTCTGCTCACCCCGGACAGCACGGTTGCCGTCATCGGGGACAACTACGGGGCGCTCACGCTCGGGCTGCTGGCCGGCGGTGCCGGCCAGGTGCCGGCCGAGGTGAAGGTGCACCAGGACCTGGTTACGGGGGAGCGGGCGCTCCGCAACAATGCGGCAGCGCTGGGAGTTGCGGCAGGCTTTGCCCCGTTGCCGCTCGGCGCCGAACTGCTGACCGGCGCGGACCTGGTGCTGCTGCAGCTTCCGAGGACGCTCGCCGAACTCGAGGAGATCTGCGACGCCGTTGCCCGGCACGCTCCTGCAGGCGCCGTCCTGATTGCCGGCGGCCGGGTCAAGCACATGTCACTGGGCATGAATGCCGTGCTGGGCAAGCACTTCGGTAAGGTCCAGCCGCAGCTGGCCCGGCAAAAATCACGGCTTCTCATTGCCTCCGGCCCGAAACGGGCGGAGGCAACCCCGCCGTACCCAGTGACGGAACACAACGCCGAACTCGATCTCGACATCTGCGCACACGGTGCCGTTTTCGCAGGCACCCGCCTGGATATTGGAACCCGCTTCCTGCTGTCGTTCCTGCCGGAGATCCCCGCCGCCGCCACGGCCGTGGACCTGGGTTGCGGCACCGGGATCCTGGCAGCAATGTATGCGCGCCGGCACCCCGGAGCCGGGGTCATCGCCACGGACCGGTCCGCGGCCGCTGTGGCCTCGGCAAGGGCGACTGCCCGGGCCAACGGCCTGGCCGCCAGCATCACGGCCGTCCAGGATGATGCAATGAGCACCCTTCCGGCCGGAAGCGCGGACCTGATCCTCCTGAACCCGCCGTTCCACCTCGGCTCCAGCGTCCACGCCGGCGCGGGGCTGAAGCTCTTCGAAGCGGCGGGCCGGGTGCTGGCGCCCGGAGGCCAGCTCTGGACAGTATTCAACAGCCACCTTCGCTATGTGCCGGCGCTGGAGCGGCTGGTTGGTCCCACCACGGTGCGGGGCCGGAATCCCAAATTCACCGTGTCCGCCAGCGTCAGGCGGGCCGCCGGATGAGCGCCGACAGCCGCCGTCGAACCACCCAGTGCCGCCGTGCGCGTGGGGCGTACCCGTTACCCGGGGCGTAACGTACGATTCAGACATTGATAGTGGCCAACAGCAGATGATAGGGGAATCCTTGACCGAGATCCGCCAGCCCTCGCCGAGGCGCGGAACCAACCTGCCCCGCATGGGCGACTTCAACCTGACTGTCATTCTTGATGCGATCCGCCGTGCCGCTGCAGGGCTCAGCCGCGTGGAACTGGCCCAGATCGTGGGACTGTCCCCGCAAACCATTTCAAACATCTCCCGCCGCCTGCTGGACCAGAACCTCATTGTCGAGGCGGGCAAAGAGGGCAGCGGGCCCGGCAAGCCACGGACCATTCTTCGCCTGAATCCCGCCGGCATGTATGCGGTGGGTGTGCACCTGGACCCTGCCGTGGCCACGTTCGTCGTCCTGGATCTGTTGGGCGCAGTGGTCCAGCATTCGAGCGTGAAAACGCCGGACAGCTCCCGGCCCGAGGCTGTCATTACCGCCATCGCCGCCGAAATCGACAAACTGATCGAGGCCTCGGGCGTGGACCGCGCCAAGATTGCCGGCCTGGGCGTCGCGGCTCCCGGCCCCATCGACCATGACAACGGCACAGTGGTGGAGCCGCCGCTCCTTGACGGCTGGGACAGTGTGCCGCTGCGGGATGCGCTGGCCGAGGCCACAGGCCTGTCCGTGCTGATGGACAAGGACGTCACCAGCGCCGCGGTCGCCGAAACCTGGGCCGGCGGGGCCAGCGGTGCCGGCAGCTTTGTTTTCATGTACATGGGCACCGGCATCGGCTGCGGCATCGTCCTCAATGACGAGGTGGTCCGCGGCACGTCGGGCAACGCCGGCGAGATCGGCCACATTATCGTTGACCCGGACGGAGCCCCCTGCGACTGCGGGCTGCGCGGCTGCGTCAAGTCCACGTGCATTCCCCAGGTCCTCGTCGCGCAGGCCCAGGCCGCCGGCATCCTGGCTGAGCCCGGCACGGCCACCAGCGGCCCTGCGGTCCAGGAACGGTTTGCCATGCTCTGCGAGGCTGCCGACGCCGGAAACAGTGCAGCGGCGGCCATCATCGATAAGTCCGCTGAACTCGTGGCCCGGGCGGCGTCTGCGGTGGCCAACACCCTGGACGTGGACCGTGTGGTATTTGGCGGGCCCTTCTGGCCGCTGCTGTCCGGACGCTACCTGGAGAAGATCCCGGGCCTGATCCAGCAAAGCAGCGACGCCGGCAACATCCACCCGGTCGAAGTGGTGGGCACAGGCGTGGGGCAGGATGTGGGAGCCGTGGGTGCTGCCTGCCTGGTCCTTGAGCACACCCTTGCGCCCCGGGCCCAGCGGCTGCTTCTTGAGGGCTGAGCCTGCCAGCGGACCAAGGCCGCCCGTAGGCTAAGCCTCAGTCGATGTCTTCGAGGATCGTCCCGTAGGGAATCGTGTCGTCGAGGTGTGCCTGGTGTCCCCGGGGAACAAAGAGCACCCGGACGCCATGCAGCTGGTCCGCTGCCGACTGAAGAAGGACCGGACGGACCATGTCAACGAAGCTCGGGTCCTTGCCGACGAGGTATTCCTCATAACTGGCTGGTAGCTGGATCATGGCATCAGGATAGACCTCTTCATGCGACAAGGGGAGGGAGGCCAAGCGGGCCTGCCGACGCCCCCTCCCCGTTGTCCGGACGCTCGGGCTGATCAGTAGCCGGGCTGAACAGTCGGTTTATCAGTAGCCGGGCTGCTGGCTGGCCCGGACGTTCCGGTGGCAACTTCAGCCTGGTCCGTCTTCGCGTAGACGGTCTTGCTGACCTGGTAGGCATGCGTGTCCAGCTTGAGCGCCTCCTGGTTGATTTCGTTCAGCTTGGCATCGGTAAGCTGTTCGATCTTGGCGAGCTCCAGCGTCTCCTGGTTGTCGCCGCCCACAGCGGTCACCTTCACCAGGCCCGTTCCAGCCGAGTAGAACTTCCGCTGGTGGCCTACTGCCGGTTCCAGCGGGTTCCGTTCGTCAATCACCAGCACATCGTCATAGCAGCCCGTGGGGACGCACACATGGTCGTTCTGCTTGAAGACCTGCCCGCAGTCCAGGAAGTCGACGCTCGCCGCATGGGCCTGGACGTAACTGGGCGTGCTGGTCTGGGGGTCTGCCTGCATGGCGATGCCGGCCTGTGCCTCATCCAGGCTATGGATGAAGGTGGCGGGAGCACCGGTGAACTTACCGTTTTCATATTCCTCGGGGTATTCACCAAAGAGCCAGACGGTGCCGCTGTTGGTCTGGGCGAAGAAGGCAAGTTCGGATTCCACGAGCTCGTCGCCGGCGTAGTCCCGGTCCCACATCACCTGGGTCTTTACCCCGTCGATAACCTTGGTCAGTCCCGTCACCGTATGCACCACGGTACGTTTAATGTCTCCTTCTGCACTCTTGACGTCTCCCGTGGTGCTGTACTGCATGCCCGGCTTGAGCGGGAACCATTTGTTGTCCACGTTGGGGGACGGCTGGAACTGGGAGATGTCAAAATTGATCGCGGACCCCGGACCGCAGAGCTCGTCCGCGCCGGCTGTCCCGGTCGCGCCGGCAGAGGCCGAGCCCGAAGCAGTCGCCGAGGCCGACGTCGCTGTCGGTGAGGCGGCTCCGGAGGTGGCCGGCGGAGCTGTGTTGTTCTGCGCTGCGCAGGATGTCACGGTGGTCAGCGCCAGGAGGAGCACGAGGGCGGAGCCCGGGGCGGACGGTGGTTTGTGAAGCTGGAACATCTCGATGGCCTTTCGCCGTGGGGATTTCTGGCTTCCAGCAACTCCACCGCGCCGTCAGTGCCGTGCCCGGTCCGCAGCGGAACGCTGGCAAACCGCGCCCTGCCAGCGGGCGAATCTCGGGACGGTGCGACGCAGGCCGTGCGATGGGCGCGGATAATGTTCTCTCGGGACGATTCACCGAGGAAGAACCAGAAGGAGCATCCAGCCTCCTCAACCTGAGACCTTGCCGAATCCGATACGACGTGACAAAAGGATGGACTAATTTCCGCGGTTTGAAAAGGGCCTCGGGGGCCTTGCCCGGCCGGTTCGCTGTGGCCAAACACCGTCAGGGCCCCCTTGGGCGAAGATAATTCTGAACGGGCAATCCAATCTGGCGTAAAGCAGCGTCTTAATTCGGCGTCAACTTGAAGGCGTGCCCGGACGGCTTCTAGAGTTCTTTACAAGTTACCGAGGTAACGTGTCAGCGATCCTCCGCTGCGGTGAGCCGCCTGCCGGCCGCCAAGGAGGGTGTGGGTGCCCCCATGTGGGCCTGACATTTGCTCACGGTGGACTTCTTTACAGGCGTAACAGTCGCGGCTGCGCCCTGCCGAAGTCCGTCCCGTGTTCCCCAAACTCAATTCATTGACCGCATGCTGCAGGGGCTTCCCGCCACCGCAGCGCAGCCTTCAATGGCCCATAGCCAAGGACGCAAATGTCACCGCCAAGCCTTATAGACACACACCCAAATCTCTCCGACACCGCACCGGTGGCGCTCTCCTATGAGCTGTTCCCGCCGCGTTCGCCTGCTGCCGCCGAGACCCTGTGGACCACCATCCGGGAACTGGAAGCCACCGACCCCGACTACGTGTCGGTCACCTACGGTGCCAGCGGCTCCAACCGGGACACCGCCGTCGAACTCATCAACCGCCTGGTGCTGGAGACCACCCTCCGCCCGCTTGCCCACCTGACCTGTGTTGGGAACACGCCGACGGAGCTCGCGGAAATCATCGGTGAACTGCTCGACGCCGGCGTCCGCGGCATCCTCGCGCTCCGCGGGGACCTGCCCAAGGACAGCGGCGAACCGGTCAGCGGCTCCCTGCGCTACGCCCAGGACCTGATTGAGCTCATCCGCCGGGTGGAGCAGCGGCGTTCCGCCCTGCTGTGCGCCGGAAAGGTTGCCGTTGGTGTGGCGGCCTACCCGACGCGGCACCCGGAATCGCCGAGCGAGGCGCATGACGTCGAGGTGCTGCTCGCCAAGCAGCGGTCAGGTGCCGACTTCGCGATCACCCAGGTGTTCTTCCACACCGACCAGTATGCGGACCTCCTCACCAGGGCCCGCAGGGCCGGCGTCACCATCCCGATCATCCCCGGTGTCATGCCGCTCACCAGCCTCCGCAGGCTCAAGCGCCTTGGCGAGCTGACCGGCGTCGAGCCCGCACCCGAGCTCATCGAGCGGATGGCCGCGGCGGATACCGACGCCGAACGGCTCCAAATCGGCGTCAGCGCAACGGTGGATCTGGCCAACGCGGCCCTGGACGCCGGTGCACCCGGACTCCACATTTACACGTTCAACGAGCACCAGAGCGCGCTGGAGGTGCTGGACAAGCTGTCGCTCGCCCGGCCGGCCCGCTCCACGAGTCGCCTGAACGCGCTGGCCCGGCGCCAGCTCGCCAGCTGACCGCACTCCTCCCCGAGACATTCAGAGCTTTCCCAACGATTCAAGGAAATTCACATGACTGAACAGACTCCCGTGCAGAGCACGCCCTTCCCGTCCGCGTCCATCCTCGGCTACCCGCGCATTGGCCGCCGCCGCGAACTGAAGAAGGCCGTGGAAGCGTACTGGGCCGGCAAGATCGACGCCGCTGCCCTTGACGCCGCCGCCAAGGAAATCCAGCTGGGCACCGCCAAGCGCCTGCAGGGCCTCGGACTCACCGAAGCCTCCGCGGTTCCGGGCACGTTCTCCTTCTATGACCAGGTGCTCGACGCCGCCGCCCACGTCGGTGCCGTTCCCGCCCGTTTCGGCAACCTCCTCAACGCTGAGGGACAGCTGGACATCGACGGCTACTTCACGCTGGCCCGCGGCAACAAAGAAGAGCAGCCGCTGGAAATGACCAAGTGGTTCGACACCAACTACCACTACCTCGTGCCGGAAATCGGCCCGGAGACCAACTTTGCGCTCACGTCCAACCGGATCGTTGAAGAGTTCGAATACGCCCTCGCCAACGGTGTGGAGACCCGCCCATACATCGTTGGCCCGGTCACCTTCCTGCTCCTGAGCAAGGCTTCCGACGACGCCCCCGCCGGCTTCAGCCCGCTGTCCCGCCTCGAGGACGTCCTGCCGGTCTACACCGCGCTGCTCGGGAAGCTGGCAGCTGCCGGCGCCAGCTGGGTCCAGCTGGACGAGCCCGCCCTGGTTGTGGACCAGGACACCTCCGCCGAGGAAATCCAGGCTGCCGTTGCACGTTCGTACGAGGTCCTTGCCGCTGCGGCCAGCCGCCCGCAGCTGTTCGTCTCCACGCCGTACGGCGCACTGAACGGCCAGCTCGGCACCCTCGCCGCTACCGGCATCGACGCCCTGCACATTGACGTCTTCAAAGGTGAGGTTCCCTCCGCGGCGGCACTGGCTGCGCTGGGCACCAAGACCCTCGTGGCCGGCGTCGTGGACGGCCACAACATCTGGCGCAATGACCTGCAGGCCTCGGCCAACAAGATCGCCGAGCTGCAGAAGTCGGTGGCCAAGCTGGCCATCAGCACCTCCACTTCCACCCAGCACGTCCCGCACGACGTCGAGGAAGAGGCCCAGCTGTCCGAGCAGCTCCGCAGCTGGCTGGCATTCGCCGACCAGAAGGCCGTGGAAGTTGTGACCCTCGCCGGTCTGCTGACCGACGCCGATGCCGTCCAGCCGGCCATCGACGAGGCCACCCGCGTCATCGCTTCCCGCGCCGCCGCCGAAGGTGTCCGGCGTGCCGACGTCCGCGCCCGCACCGCCGCCCTGACCCCGGCCGACTTCAACCGCTCCGAGTACGCGGTCCGCGAAGCCGCCCAGGAAGAGGCCCTGCACCTGCCGCCGCTGCCCACCACCACCATCGGCTCCTTCCCGCAGACGTCCGAAATCCGTTCGGCCCGTGCCCGCAACAACAAGGGCGACCTCACCAACGAGCAGTACGAGAAGCTCATGAAGGACGAGATCAAGCGCGTCGTCGACCTGCAGGAAGAGCTCGGCTACGACGTCCTGGTGCACGGCGAGCCCGAGCGCAACGACATGGTCCAGTACTTCGCCGAGAACCTCGAAGGCTTCGACGTCACGGTCCACGGCTGGGTCCAGTCCTACGGTTCACGCTGCACCCGCCCGTCCATCCTCTGGGGCGATGTCACCCGCAGCGCCCCCATCACGGTGGCGTGGGCGGAATACGCCCAGTCGCTGACCAGCAAGCCGATGAAGGGCATGCTCACCGGCCCGGTCACCATCCTGGCCTGGTCCTTCGTCCGCGACGACCAGCCGCTGGGTGAGACCGCCAACCAGGTTGGCCTGGCCCTGCGCGACGAAATCGCCGACCTTGAAGCCGCCGGCATTAAGATCATCCAGGTTGACGAGCCTGCCCTGCGCGAACTCCTCCCGCTGCGCAAGGCCGACCAGCCTGCGTACCTGGACTGGTCCGTCAACTCCTTCCGCCTGGCCACCGCCGGTGCGGCTGACGCCACGCAGATCCACACCCACCTGTGCTACTCCGAGTTCGGTGTGATCATCGACGCGATCGACGGCCTGGACGCCGACGTGACCTCGATCGAAGCAGCCCGCTCCCGCATGGAGGTCGTCCATGACCTCGAGTCCCACGGCTTCGGCCGCGGCGTCGGACCCGGCGTGTACGACATCCACTCGCCGCGCGTTCCGGGCGAGCAGGAAGTCACCGAACTGCTGAGCACCGCCGTGAAGCACGTTCCGTCCCGCCAGCTCTGGGTCAACCCGGACTGCGGCCTGAAGACCCGCGGCTACGCCGAGACCGAAGAGTCCCTGCGCAACCTGGTCGCGGCCACCAGGACGGTCCGCGCGGAACTGCTGGAAGCTGCCAAGTAGCAAAAGCAGCGCGAACGAACCGGCGCCCCGCCCCCCAAAGTGTCGGGGGCCCGGGGTGTTTTATCAGTGTTTTAGAATACCAAAACCAGTGGAATTAAAAAAA
>NZ_JBHTSL010000083.1:0-20625 GCF_042795115.1 Arthrobacter sp. NPDC056493
ACCCCCTCCCCCCGCCCACTTGCCCACAACACCCCCTCCCCCAACAAAACCGGCGGCCCCGCCCCGCGGGGCCCGCCCGTCGTCGTACTTTGATCTTCTGGGTGTACTGACCGTTACGTGTTTTGGACGTGGTCCTTGGCGTCGGTGGCGGTGGCTTTGACGTCCTCGGCGGCGGTTTGGCCTTCGTCCTTGACATGCTGGGCAGCGTCGGTGGCGGTGGCCTTGACGTTTTCCACGGCTTCCTGGGCGGGTTCCTTCCAGCCCTGGGCCATGTCCTTGGCGGCTTCGGTCAGTTGGGTGGTGACCGGTTCGGCCGCGGTCTTCAGTGCGTCGGCGGCTTCGCGTTCCTTCTCGCTCGGCGGGATGAGGGACGAGACGAGCAGCCCGGCGCCGAACGCGATCAAGCCAGCGGCGAGGGGGTTGCCCTGGGTTTTGGCGGCGACCTGGTGGGGTGCGTCGGCGATCGCTTCGCCGGCGTCGTGCAGGGCGTTGCCGGCGGCATCGGTGGCCTGGTGCACGCCGCCCGCGGTGGAGTGGGCGGCGTGGTGGAGGCTGCCGGTGGTGCTGTGGGTGGGGTGGTCTGCAGTGCCCATGACTTTGTCCTTTACTCCGAAGACGGCGTCCCTGACTTTGTTGGTCTGGCGGTGGACGATGTTGGAGGGGGTGACCTTGTCGGCGACCGCGTCCACGTTGGTGCCAAGGCGGGCGCGGGTGGCTTCGATGTCGGCGCGGATGGCGTCCGGGTTCTCGCTCATCGGTGGTCTCCGTTCGGTTTGAGGGTGGGCGGGATTTCCCGGGCGGTTTCGAGGGTCTGGGGCATGCCCTTGATGGACTTGAGTTCCTTGCGTCCCACGCTGGCGAGGATCGCGGCGATGATGCCCCAGATGACGGCGACGACGACGGCGGACCAGCCCAGGCCCATCAGCTCGCCCAGGGCGTACCAGAGGGCGACGGAGAGGAACAGGAGCACGAAGTGCCCGGCGATGCCGGCGCCGGCGAGCATGCCGCCGCCCTTGCCGGCGCGGGTGCCGGACTGTTTCAGTTCGGCTTTGGCGAGTTCGATTTCCTGCCGGATCAGGGTGGACAGGTCCCGGGTGACCTCACCGAGGAGGTCGCCGAGGGATGTGGTGTCGGCCTTGGCGTGCGCGGCCGTTTGCGGCGTATCGGGGATCTGGCTGCTCACAGGGGACGACCTCCACCCTCGGTATCGTCTGTATCCCGCCGCCTCGGCTCGCCACGTCCTGGTTCGCCGGGGGCGGGCTCACCGAAGGCCGGCTCGCCGACGCCCGGTTCACCATAGGCCGGTTCGCCGTAGGTCTGTTCGCCGTAGGCGGGTTCGCCGTAGGCGGGCTGGCCATAAGCGGGCTGGCCCGTCGCCTGTTCCCCGTAAGCGGGTTCGCCGTAGGCTGGCTGGCCTGTGGCCGGTGCTCCGTAGGCTGGTTCGCTGGGGGCCTGCTGGGTGTAGGCGGGTTCGCCGAGTTCGGCGTGGTCATAAAGCGGTGCGCCGGCCCCGGCGTCCAAGCTGCTTTCGCCGACCGGCGGCTGCACGGGGTAGGGCGGAACGGCGCCGGCGGTCGATCCGACGCCGGTTGATGTCCCGGTTTCCGGAGCGCCGGCCTGCAGGCTGCGGCCGAGGCGCCCGGCGAGCAGGCCCGCGCCTGCAGCGAGGAGCAGGAAGGTGCCGGGACGCTGGCGGGCGAAGGACTTCACCTCGTCCAGCAATGAACCCGGGTCCCTGTTGTCGAGCCAGGACGCGACGGATTCCGATCGGTCGGCGGCCTGCCGGACCAGGTCCGCGGCCACGCCCTGCTGGTCGGGCGCGTTGGCCATGGTGCGCAGCTGCGAGGAGATGTTGCGGATGCCTTCGGCGGCCTTTGCCTGCTGGGTGCCGGCCTGGTCCGTGAGGTCAGACTTCGCCTGGTGCAGCAGATCCCGGGCGCTGTTCTTGGCTTCATATGCCACGTTCTTCGCCTCGGTCTTGGCGGTTTGGGCCACGTTCTGGGCAGCCCCGGCAGCGTGGCCGGCGACGTTCGCGGCCTCTTCCTTTGCCACGTCCTTCTTCGAGGACGCATCATCCTGATAGCCGGGGGTGCCAGTGTAGTCAGTGGTGCCCGCCCCAGTTATTCCTCCGGTGGTGCCGGCGCCGTAGCCCGAATTCTGTGTGGCCGGGGGAGTGGTGAGGTTTTCATCCTGCGGCCATTGGTTCTCAGTCATCTTCGCTCTCTCTCTTTCCGAAAGGGTCAGCTGCTGTACAGGGAACCAGCGTTGCTGGCATGCAATGGTAAGCATGTTTACTATCAAATAGTAAGCACCCTTGTCATTATTTCCCACCTACGTTGGCGGATCCCATGAAAAAAGCTAAGTAGGCTTGCCAATCTGATTGTAAGCATGCTTAGGGTGTAGGTGTGAGGCCGGACTGGCAGCCTCGGGGCGACGGCGGATGACCGGCACGCACGGAAACTGCCGCTTCTGGGCGGGGACAGCGCGCCGTGTGGCGTGGCGTCGCCGTCGCCGGTTCAACGTGAACGGCCAGAGTGAACAAGAAGTCAACATCCAAGGAGACAGAGTGCTCGCGAAGGAACACATTGATGACCTGATCAACAAGAACGGAAACATCCTCTCCGCGGACGGACGCAAGATAGGTTCTCTCGGTCAGGTTTATGCGGACGACGACAACGGGCAGCCCACGTGGGTAACCGCACGCACAGGCCTGTTCGGCACCTCCGAAGACCTGCTCCATGAGCACTATCAGGTGAAGGGAACGAAGACTTATACCGAGGCGAGGAGCGGGCACACCGCCGGTGCCGACGACTCAGCGCGGCGGTCCGCTGCCAGCCTGTCCGCCACTGAGCGGGACGCAGGGTTTGCAGCCGCAGGCGATGGCGAAACCTACGGCGCAGCGGCGGGAGCTGAGACCGAGGCTCGCAGCGCAGCCGGACTCGTGGACGGCAACGCCACGACCCGTTCGGAGGAACGGGTCAACGTCGGAACCCAACGGCAGGCCGCCGGCGAAGACGGCACCCGCCGCTGACTTGCCCAGCACCGGGGCCGGGTTTCCGGTGTTGCCGGCATTCCCGGCTGGCGGCGTTGCCAGCCGGGCTTAAAGGGAAAGAGGGTTACACCGATGGTCCCGAATACTGACGCGGAGCAGTGGGGACCTCACCAGCTGCTGTCCATGGCCGCCAGGCTTGTCCAGCGCCGGCAGGACCAGGCCCTGGCTGAACTCGGGCTCACGCATGCCGCAGTCATAGCACTGCAGGGCCTCCTCGACGGTCCGCTGAACCAGGAGGAGTTGGCCGCGGTCATCAGGGTCCGCAGCCAGTCCATCGGCCGGGTCCTGACACGGCTCGAGGGGGAAGGGCTCGTGGCCCGCGAGGCGAGTTCACTGGACCGGCGGCACAACGAGGTATCCATAACGGAAGCAGGCCGCAAGGCACTGGAGGCGGCACGGAAAGCCGAGCAGGAGGCGCTGCCTCCCGATGTGGTCGAGGGGACCGTCCTGGGCCGGGAGCTGGCGCGTGTCATCAGCTACTTTCCCGGCCGCACCCAGACGGGCCCGGTCAGGAAGCAGAATTCGTCGGCGGCAGTCGAGAAGGCGGCCGGGGAGGCAGCGGAAGGGGCAGCCCCCGTGGCCGCAGGCGATGTTGCAGCGCAGGGCGCAACGCCGGCGCCACAGGACACCGCCGGAGGAAAACAAAAGCCAAACGGCGAGAGCGACTCCGGTATTCAGCAGAAGGATTGATCACCAAGGAAGGAGAGTGTCGCCGCGCCGCGCGCGGCGACACTTCCTTGTTGCCTCCGGCCCGTTCTCAGGGCCAGCCCGCGCCCAAGCTTCGCACGGGCATCTCTAGTGCCGCTGTTGCATCGGATCCGGCCAGTTGCCGATGACGCCGGACATGGGATCCGGCCAATTGCCGATCCGTCCGCGCATCGGGTCCGGCCAGTTTCCGATTCGGCCGCCAACGGCTCCGGACTGCGGACGGGACGGACGGGGGGCAGCAGACAGCGGGGCGTGCGTAGACATGACATTTTCTCCTGACTGAACGTGTGGTCCTTGCGCAGGGTTGCGCAGGTGGTCTTTTCTGCCCGGAAAGTGGGCAGGGCTGACCTGTTCAGTCGGGGGAACACCCCGGATCAAAGGCTGGGCTGGCGGGAAGGTGCTGGGCGGCGTCGAACATGCGGGCGCCGGCAAGCAAAGGGGTGCGGTCCCAGTCTCCCGCCACTTCGGCGGCCTGAGTGCCGGAGGAGCCTTCAGACCCCGACGAGGAGTTCCCCGACGTTCCCTCGCTTACGGCGAAGGCCTGTAGGTGGGCGTCACCTGGCAGCGCACCAAGGTTCACTTTGTGGGTAGCAGGGTTGACCGCTGCCGGCTCCGGCCGCTCAGGTGTTGTCATCTGGAGCTCGGCCAGCGTGAGGCCCGTGCCGGCGAGCGGCAGACCTGCGCCAACAGCCTGCCCAGCGCGGAGGAGCGTCCCGTCCGGAGCTGCCGGCACGGTCCCGTCTGCGGCCTTGTCAGTGGTCGAGCCAGGCCTAACCGCCGAGGGCGAAACGCTATGTGACGGCACGGCAAGATCTGGTTGTTTGCCCCCGCTTTCGGGTCCGGGCGTCGTCGGCGTGACACCCGGTACGGGAACTGCGGGCAGTTCCGGGGCCGGCACTGATGGAACAGCCACCGGTGGGACGGGCACCGACGGAACCGGCAATGAAGGAACCGGAACTGACGGGACGCGGATCACCGGTACTGAAGGGATCGCCGGCAAGGCCGGCAGGGGCAGGTGGGGCACCGGCGGAACGATGTCTTCCGCGGTGGTGATCAGGCTGTCCGCCTTGTCGAGCACGGGCGCCGTCGTGGCCGTTACGGCCGTGGTCACTGTGGAGACCACCGTCGATGCCCCGTTCACCACGGTGCTGGCGGTGTCCGCCACTGCGCCGGCGACGGTCGACACAGGCCTGGTGACCGGAGCCGGGAGGCTGGGTGCCGACGGCAGTGCAGGGACTACCGGCAGCAGCCTGGTGGCCGGGGCAACCTGGGAGACGCGGGAGGCCAGCGGGACAGACGCTGGGGACTTCACGACGGCAGCCAGGGGCGCAGTGTTGAGAGACCCTGTGTTCAGAGGCGCTGTGTTCAGGGAACCGGTGCCAAGCGGGCCGGCCGTTCCGGAGTCCGCGGAGGCGGCGCCTGCGGATGCTGTGCCCCAAATAACCCAGGCCAGGGCCACGAGAACGGGCAACAGGAGGACACGCACGACGGCAGCCGTGTGGAAGCGCAAGCTGTTGCCCATTCGAATCACCCCCCAGCGCAATGGGAGACCAGAATATGCCCGGCACCCGGTTCCGTCCAGAGGAAAAATATTCGCGCATGGGCCAGGTGCAGGGAATCGCAATAAAATTGAAGCAGAAGGTGCTCAGAGGATGTCTGGATCCATCGTCGTCGTCCTGGTGCTGCTGGCCGCAATCGCCGCCGTCGCCATTGCGGCAACGGTGCGCGCCGTGTTGCGCGACGGACGCAGCGAGGGCAGGAGCGAACCGTCCGAGGAGCCGTGGACGGCCGGGAACCTGCCCAGTGAGCCCTACGTGCAGATTCGGTTCAAAACGGGTTTGTAACAGGCCCCGCCGTGGCGAACAGTCCGGACGCCGCCGCCCTGATCAGGCACGACGGCGGCACCAGCCTTTGGGTCCACTCCGCAAGTTGGGCTGGGGAACAGACGGCGGCCAGGCACGCCGGTTTTCGGCAGGCTCAACCGGTGTCCTGCACCACCGGATGGTCGCGCCGCAGGTTCCCGAGCGCGGAGGCGCCCTGCGGCGAGCCCAGCTCTTCAAAGAACTCCACGTTGGCACGCACGTAATCGGCCCACTCGTCAGGGACGTCGTCCGAGTAGTAGATCGCCTCCACCGGGCACACGGGATCGCAGGCGCCGCAGTCCACGCACTCGGAGGGGTGGATGTAGAGCGAGCGCTCGCCTTCGTAGATGCAGTCCACCGGGCATTCGTCGATGCAGGCCTTGTCCTTCACATCCACGCAGGGCTGCGCGATCACAAAGGTCACGGCAGGCTACACACCCGTGTAAACGGTCTTGCCCCACGTGAAGAAGTCCAGCGCGGACTTCCCCTGTTCGCGGAACGTGTTGGTGGAGGAATCCTTGACGCCGCCGAACGGTACGTTCAGGTCCAGGCCTGCCGTCGGGCGGTTGACCTTGATGACGCCGGCCTGGGCGCGCGCGGCGAAGTCGGTGGCCAGCGCCAGGGAGTCGGTGCAGATGCCGGCGGTGAGGCCATAGCGGGAATCGTTGATCGCCGCGAGGCCAGCCTCGTAGTCCGGGACCTCGAGGACGGCCACCACGGGTCCGAAGATCTCCTCGGTCACGGCGGCGTCGTCGAACGGAAGGCCCGTGAGGACGGCGGCCGGGAAGCGGAACCCGGCGTCCGTGCCGCCGTCGTACGAGCCGTGCAGCAGCGTGGCGCCGCGCTCGACGGCGGTGCGCACCGCCGCCCTGTTCTGCTCGAACTGCTGGCGGCTCACGACGGCGCCCATCTTTGCGCCCTCGACTTCGTCATCGGGGGTGTACTGAGCGGCTTCCTCGGTGAGGGCGGCCAGGAATTCCTCGCGGATGCCCGGGGTTACGTAGACGCGGGACGTGGCGGTGCAGGCCTGGCCGGTGAGGCCGAACGCGCCGGCAGCCACCACCCGGGCGGCCTTGCGGGGATCGGCGTCGTCCAGGACCAGTACGCCGTTCTTGCCGCCCATTTCCAGCTGGACCCGGGCGCGGCGGGCGTTGAGGATCTCCTGCAGTCCGAGACCCACGTTGGTGGAGCCGGTGAAGGACAGCCCGGCGATGCGGGGATCGCGGGCCAGGGCGTCGCCCACCACGCGGCCCTTGCCGTGGACCACATTGAACACGCCGGCGGGCAGTCCGGCGTCCTGCAGGGCGCGGGCCAGGTGCGTGGCGGAGAGCGGGGTGAGCTCGGCCGGCTTGATGACCACAGCGTTGCCGCTGATCAGCGCCGGGGCGGCTTTCCAAGCGGGGATGGCGATGGGGAAGTTCCACGGCGTGATGAGCCCGACGACGCCGAGCGGCTCGCGGCGGGTGGTGACGGTGGTGTCCGGAAGGCCGCTGGGCAGCACCTCGCCGGTGGCGGCCCAGCCGAGGGAACCGAAGAAGCGCAGAACGTCGGAGGCGCGCTTGACCTCGCCCTTGGCCTCGGCCAGGGTCTTTCCCTCTTCCCGGACGAGGTCCTCGGCGATCGCGGTCTGGCGGTCCAAGAGAAGGTTTCCGGCGGCCATCAGGATGGTGCCGCGGGCCGGGGCGGGTAGGGCTGCCCAGGCCGGCTGGGCGGCGGTGGCGGCGGTGATGGCGGCGTCGACGTCGGCGGCAGTGCCGCTGGGGGAGAGGGCGGCGAGCTCGCCGGGGCGGGCCGGGTTCATCCGCTCGGTGTCGGCCCCGCCGAGCCATTCGCCGTTGATGAGGTGACGGGCGGTGATGAGGTCCCGCTCGGTGGCGGTGCCGGTCGCAGTTGAGGTGTCTGATGCTGTGGAAGTCATGGTGTTCCTTCGGGGAGTCTGAGCAGGGTATGTGCGGGGCGGCTAGGGCGGTTAGAGCCCGCGGATGAGGCCGCCGTCGCAGCGCAGTGCGACGCCGGTGATGTAGGAGGCCGGGGCGCTGCAGAGGAACGCCGCGGCGGCGCCGAATTCCTCGGGTTCGCCGTAGCGGCGGGCGGGGATGGTCTTGCGGGATTCGAGCTGGATTTCCTCGGGCGTGGTGCCACGGCGCTTGGCGGCGGCCTGGTCGAGCTCGGCCACCCGGTCCGTGGCGATGCGTCCGGGTAGGAGCATGTTGACCGTGACGGCGTCCAGGGCCACCTCGGCCGCGAGGGTCTTGAGGTAGCCGGCCAGCGCGGCGCGGCCGGTGTTGGACACGGCGAGGTTGGGCAGCGGCGCCACAACGCCGCTGGAACCGACGGCGAGGATCCGGCCCCAGCGCCGTTCCCGCATGCCCGGCAGGATGTGCGAGACCAGGGCATGGTGCGGTTTGACCAGCTGTTCGAACGCCGCGGCGATGTCGTCGGCGCCGAGGGTGGCGGCCGCGCCGGGCTTCGGGCCGGGACCGTTGAGGACCAGGATGTCGACTGGCCCCAGGGCGTCCACGGTCTTTTCGACGGCGGTGGCCACGCCTTCCGCCGTGCTCAGGTCTGCCTCAATGGCGACGGCGCTGTGGCCCTCCTCTTGAAGCTGGGCCGCGATTTTTTCGGCGCGCTCGCGGCGCCGGCCGGTGATGGCCACGCGGGCGCCCTCGGCCGCGAGGGCCCGGGCGACGGCGAGGCCCAGGCCGCCGGTGGAGGCTGCCACAAAAGCGGTTTTGCCGCTGATTCCGAGGTCCATTAGTTCCTCCCAGCCGTGGCGAGGGCGGCGGCCGGGTTCGGGCCAAGGGCCTCGGCGGCCTCGGCCAGATGCGTGCGCAGCGCCGTCCGGAGGACTTCCGGGAACGCCGCGGCAGGGGGCCGGACGCCGGGATCGGCAATGAGTCCGCGCTGGTGCAGGCATTCCTTGCGGATGGCCAGGGCGATCTTCGCCTGCTGCTCGAAGTTGATCAGCGGCAGGTAAGGCAGGAGGGCTTCGCGGGCGGCCTCGTAGCCCTCGCGCTGCCAGGCCCGCACACAGGCGATTAGCGCCTCGGGGTAGGAGAACCCGGTCATTGCCCCGGCGGCGCCGGCCATCAGCTCGTCCAGCAGTCCTTGGCCGCCGAGGCCGCCAAACACGGCGACGTCCATGGCAGCCGTCAGCTGGCCGATGGCCACCGAGGTGGGCGGGGCCTCGGCCTTGACGGCGGTGACGAAGCTGCAGGCCCGCACCACGGATATGAGCGCCTCAGTGCTGATGCTGACGCCGCTGGCCAGGGGGTAGTCCTGCAGCACCACATTGGCGCCGGTGGCCTGATGGATGGCGTTCAGGTGAGCGGTGACCACCGCGGGGTTGGCGGAGTTGGCCTGGACCATGACGGCGGCGAGACGGTCCCCGCTGGCGGCCTGGATGGAGCGGATTTCCTCGACGGCCGTGCCGGTGTAGAGCGAGGTCACTCCCACCACGAGCGGCAGCCGGGTTTCTTCCATGACTACTTCCAGCACCAGGCCGCGTTCGGCCGCGGTCAGGGCAGCGGCCTCGCCGAAAACGCCCAGGACCGTAAGCCCGGTGGCGCCGATCGACTCGTAATAGGCCGCGAGTCCGGCCAGGCTGTCCGTGTCGACGTCCATTGTGCTGCCTTGGAACGGTGTGGCGACGACGCCCCACACTCCGGGTGTCAATGACTCCCGCATAGGTTTCTCCTTCAAAGCTGTTGGTGTTCTTCGGGCGGCCGGACTTCAGCCGGCTGGATCGGTGGAACGGCTAACGTCCGGGCCACACCGGCGGGCGCTTCTCCTGGAAGGCGCGGACGCCCTCGGCGGAGTCCTCGCTGTCCAGCGCCGCCATGAGGGCCGGGAGCCGGAGCCCGCGGGCCTCGGCGGCGGTCAGGTGCGCGGTCTGGATGACCATCTGCTTCACGGCCCGGACGGAGGTGGGGGCGCACGCGAGGATTTGGTCCACCCAGCGCTGCACCGCGGCGTCGAGCTCGTCCGCGGGGACCACTTCGTTGACCAGGCCCATGGACTGCATTTCCGCAGCCCCGGACTTCCGGCCGGTGAGGAGCATGCCCATCGCTTGGGTGTAGGGGATCCGGCGCACCAGCTGGTGGATGCCGCCGTCGAGCGCCAAACGCCCGACGCGCGGTTCCGTCAGCCCGAAGCGGGCCGTGTCCGCGGCCACCACGATGTCCGCGCCGAGCACGATCTCCATGCCGCCGCCCAGTGCGTACCCGTTGACCTTGGCGATGACCGGGATGTCCAGCGTGGTGCGCAGGCTGAGCCCGCCGAAACCGTTGGGGTCCAGGTCCGCCCAGTATTCGAGGCCGGTCTTGTCCACGGCGGCGGCGGACATGTCCGCGCCCACGCAGAACGCCCGGGTCCCGGCGCCGGTGACTACGACGGCGCGAACGTCGGGGTCGGCCTCGAGCTGGTCCCAGATCTCGTTGAGCCGGGCCTGGGCGTTGCCGTCGACGGCGTTGAGCACGTGCTGGCGGTCGATGACCACGGTGGCGACGTGGTTTTCGATGGTCAGGGTTACCTGATCCACCGCGGCAGTCGCAGCCGTGGTTTTTTCTGCCGTGGCCGTCACCGGAGCACCCCCAGCTGCTGCAGGCGCTCGATGGTTTCGGCGTCGAACCCGTTCTCCAGCAGCACCTCGACGTTGTGTTCGCCGAGCCGCGGGGCCACCCGTCGGATGGTGGGCGGGGTGGCGGAGAGCCGGATGGGCGCGTTGAGCATTTTCACGGTGCCGACGCCGGGGTGTTCAGCTTCGACGATCATGCCGTTGGCGTGGGTCTGCGCATCGGCCAGGGTCTGCTCCAGGGTGTGGACGGGGGCGTTGAGCAGGCCGCTGTCCTCCAGCCGGCCGGTCCAGTACTCGGTGGTGTTGGTGGCGATGCGCTCGCGGAAGATCGCCTGCAGCGCCGGTTTGTTCTCGAACTGCTGCTCCAGGTTGGCGAACTCGGGCCGGAGCGTCAGGTCCTCGTCCAGGCCCAGCGCCTCGGAAATGCGCAGCAGCGGGTCCGGGGTGAAGCCGCCCACCATGCAGACGGCGCCGTCGGTGGTCTCGAAGACTCCGCTGAGCGGCATGGCGCCCCAGTTGACCTCGAAGCCGCGGTTGAGCTGCATGCACGCCTCCTGCATCTGCAGGTGCAGCATGGAGTCGTACATGGTCACCTCCACCTTCTGCCCGACGCCGGAGGTTTCCCGGGTGCGCAGCGCCAGCAGGATGCCCTGCATCAGGTGCATGCCGGTGATGTAGTCGCAGAGCGTGGTGGGGTAGATGGACGGCTTCACGTCGTCGGATTCGCGCCGCCACATGACGCCGGAGTAGGCCTGCGCGATCGCGTCCTGGCCGCCCTTGTGCGAGTAGGGACCCTGCGGGCCGAAGCCGGTGCCGGAGGCCCAGATGATGCCCGGGTTCTCCTGCTTGAGGTTCTCGTAGCCGAAGCCCATCCGCTCCATCACGCCGGAGCGGAAGTTGCTGACCACCACATCCGCGTCGGCCATGATCGCGTGCAGCACGTTCCGGCCTTCCTCCGTGCGGGTGTCGACGGAGACGCTGCGCTTGTTCCGGTTGATGGACAGGAAGATCGGGTTGTCCTGGCCGTCCTTGTCGGGGAATGAGTTGCGGGAGATGTCCCCGGCGCCCGGGCGTTCCACCTTGATGATGTCCGCGCCGTAGTCGCCCAAGAGCTGGGTGCAGGACGGGCCCATGAACACCTGGGTGAAGTCCACGATCTTGATGCCGTCCAGCGGCAGCGGGATGCCGGCCTCAGCGGCGGCGATACCGGTGGCAGCGGCGGGTGCCGCCGTCGTGCTTTCCGCTGAGCCTGCCAGCAGTTCGTCGATGACGGTGCTCATGCCCCCACCACCGCATCGGCGTCGAGGGTGGCGTTCGACGACGGGACGTCGCCCGGGTCTGCGCCGTGCCGGCGCATGCCCTGCTGGATGTCCAAAGCGGAGACGTCGCGGACGAGGGTGCCGTTCTGGACCGCGAGGGCAGCGGCGACGCCGACGGCCTGGCCCATGGCCATGCAGGGCGGGATCTCGCGGGACATCTTCTGCGCCTCGGGGGTCGCAGAGTAGTGGCGGCCGGCCACCAGCAGCTGGTCCACTTCCTTGGGCAGCAGCGACCTGAACGGGTAGTAGTAGTCGCGGCCGCGGGCCACGGTGTCCGCGAACTGGCGGCGGGAGGTGACGTCGTCCTTGGTCATGACGTACTCGCCCTCGAGCAGGCGGGTCTGGCGGACGCCCATCTGGGACGCGACGTCCAGCATGTAGGAGTTCTCGAAGCCGGGCAGGTTGGCACGGACGTAGTCCACGGCCTCGGTGATGCGGTCACGCGCGGCGAACTCGGCGGCGGTCATATCCGCGGGGTCGACGCCGTCGAATCCGGTCATGTGGGGTGCGTTGCACCAGACGACGCCGTCGATGGGGGTCTTGAGCCACCACAGTTCCCAGGCACCGCCGAGGAGGCGCTTGATCTTGCGGTTGATGGCGCGGGCTTCCTTCGGGTTGGCCTGTTCGAAGGCCTCCGCGGCGTTGGTATCGACGTTGCCCAGGCGGAAGACGAGGGTGGTGAGGTAGCTGTCTTTGATGTGGCTCGCGCCGGCCCGGGAGGCGACGTCGATGTCGCCGGTGGTGTCGATGACGACGTCGGCCATGAAGGCCTGCGGGCCGGACTTGGTCTCGCAGATGACGCCCTTCATCACGCCGTTGTCCACGATGGGGCGGGAGAACCAGGAGTGCAGGCGGAGGTTGACGCCAGCCTCGCGGACGAGGTCGTTGGAGACGCGCTTCCAGCCGTCCGGGTCGAACGCCGCGGCGTAGCAGATGGGTTTGGGGTTGGTGTGGGAGTGGAAGTCGAAGGTGCCGTAGCGGCCCCACTTGTTCCAGAGTTCCTCGGAGGTCTTGCGGTCATCGGCCGGCGGGACGATCGCCAGGCCGAGCTTCTGCAGGCGCTCGACGTATTCGGAGACGATGCCCGTGACGGTGATTTCCTGGCCGTTGATCATGTCATCGAGCACCAGGACCATGCCGCCGGAGGCGAGGCCACCGAGTGCGGAGTAGCGCTCCAGCAGGGTGACAGAGGCGCCGGAGCGGGCCGCCGTGACGGCGGCGGCCACACCGGCGGGGCCACCACCGACCACCAGGACGTCGGAACGGGAGATCACGGGAGCGGTGAGGTCGTGTGTTGTGGTGCTCAGTTCAAGGGAGATCGCTGACGTGGTCGGGTTCATGGGAATCCTTACTTTCTCGAGAGCCGTGGAACGGCAGCCGGGGAGGTAGAAAACGGTGGGATGGAAGTCGGTGTCCGGGGGAAGGCGCGGCGACGCTGACCGCGGTTCCCACCTGGCAGAGGGTATGACGCAGCGCGGCCCGTTGCGGACCTTGCTGCAGGGCATGGAAAGGGTTCCGGCGGACACTGGCGTGGCGGCGGAGATGGAGAATGGCGACGGCGGCTAGGGCCGGCCGATCACCACGCGTGAGGTGCGTTAACCCAGATTGCTACGCATACCTCTTCGTAGCTGTTTTTGTACCAGTGCGGTGTATCCGAGGAGAACGTGATGGAATCGCCTTCCTCGAGGGTGTAGCACTCGCCGTCCAGGAAGATGTCTTTCCGGCCGGAGAGAATGATGCCGAATTCCTCGCCGCTGTGCCGGAACGGAGTGGCGCTGGTGTCGTGGCCTGGCGGACTCACGATCCACTGGGCCTCCAGGGCGCCGTTGAGGTCGGGGGTGAGCAGTTCATAGACCGCCTCGCCCACGGACTTCTTGGTAACGCCCTTGAGGTTTCGCCGCTCGCCCTTGCGGACTACCGGTGACCTGGCTTCTTCCTGTCCAAGGAAGAACTTCCCTACGGGGATGTCCAAGCCGTGGGCCAACTGCGCCAGGGTGGTGAAGGACGGATTGGCCAGGCCGCGTTCGATCTGGCTTACGATCGCGGGGCTGAGGCCGGTGACGTCCGAGAGCTTCGCAAGGGTCATGCCTTTGTCCTTGCGCATGTTGCGGATCTTGTTGCCTACGGTGGCAAGAAGGACGCTCGTGCCGGCGGGGGATCCCGGGAGGCTCTCGTTGGTCATGGTCCGTCTTTCTCTGGATGAGCTGACCTGCATAACTATAGTGAAGATTTTTACTGAATCAATGGTGTGGTGAAAATTTTCGATGCCCGCGACCTGATTGCCGTCTGACCTGCGGCTTTGTCAGCCGTCCCGTAAGGGCGGGATGCGATGTGACCTTAACCGTTGACTCCGTGAAGATCTTCAATATAGTTATGTGAGCCGCAACACTCTGGGATCGACGCAACTCGAACAGGATCAGGGCGCTGGACCTTCTGGCGGAAGGCAAGCCCGCCCGGTTTCCCGTTTCGTTTCCCTGGTAGAGAGGCAGCGACATCTGCCAGCCATCCGCAAAACCCGATGTTGGCCCGGTCAGCAAGGATGCGTTCCTTTGGACAAGCTCCCGGTTGCCGGCAGGATGGCCCGTTTGCAAGCAAGCGCTACGAAGAGGCACGCGTAGCTATCTTGGCTAACTCACCTCCCATGTGGTGATCCGGTCACGCCCCGCGGACCAAGCCAAACGATAGTTTCGATCACCGGCGACCCGGAACGGGCGCCCGCCGGTGATCCGTACCCTCCCGTGCCTGACGGCGCGGGGGAAGGAAAAGAATCATGACTGACACTGTCGTCAAGAATGACCTGGAGAGCGGCCGGAAATCCCGGCTCTCTCCGGAAGTCCGCAGGGGGCTGCTTGGCCTCGGACTGGGGAACACCCTGGAGTGGTACGACTGGATGGTCTTTGGGCTGCTCTCGGCGTTCATTGGACCGAAGTTCTTCCCGTCGCATGATCCCGTGGCCGCAACGCTGAGCGCCCTCGCTGTCTTCGCCGTCGGCTTCGCCTTCCGTCCGCTGGGCGGAGTCCTGCTCGGCACCTTCGCCGACAGGATCGGACGACGACGGGTGATGCTCTGGTCCATCATGATGATGGCGGTGACCACCCTGATCATTGCCGTCTCGCCGACCTACGACCAGATTGGCGGCGCCGCCGGCGTGATCCTGCTGGTCTGCCGCATCATCCAGGGCATCTCCACCGGCGTTGAAGCGCCGTTGTCCACCGCCCACGCCGTGGAACTCGTGCCCGAGGGACGCGAGGGCTTTGTCGCTGGCGTCATCTCCTTCTACGTCAACGTGGGCATCCTGCTCGCCTCGCTGGTCAGCTACCTCTGCAGCCTGACGCTCGGCGGATCCGTCATGGCCGACTGGGGCTGGCGCGTGCCGTTCATTGTCGGCGCAGCCTTCGGCTTCGTCGTGGTCTACCTTCGCCGGACGCTTCCGGAAACCATGAAGCCGGAGGAACTGGCGAACAACTCCGCGAAAACGGTGTGGGGCGGGGTGCGCAAGCACTGGCTCAGTGTTGTCGCCATTACCTTCGTGGTCGGCGCGGCACAGGCTTACAACTACGCCTGGAACACGGGGCTCCCGACGGCGGCCCGCAGCGGATTCAAGGAGGATGCAACCGCCGTCTTCGCGCTCACCACCGTCCTCGGCGTCGTGCTGGTGGTCGGAAGCCTCATCATCAGCAAAGTTGCTGACGGTAAGTCGATGTCCAAGTGGTTCCTCATCACCCGCGCGCTGGCCATTCCGTCGGTCTTCCTGATGCTGATGTACGTCAAGCCCGGCATCGCCGGCTTCGCGGCCGTCCTCCTCGGCGGCTCGGTTGTGCTGGTCCTGAACATGACCCTGTACAACGTCATCACCAGCTCCCTCATGCCCAAGGGTTGCCGCGGCGCCGGAACGGCTCTTGGCTACGGCCTGGGCGTTGCACTGTTTGGCGGCACGGCCTCCTACCTCCTGGTCTGGCTCCAGTCCATGAACGCGTCCTGGATCTTCCCCGTCTACGTGGCTGTCCTGTCGGCGCTCAGCATCGTGTTCTACCTGCTCGCCCGGAAGAAGAACGGCATCTTCATTGGCAGCTAAGGACACAGCCGTGATCTCGTTTGAACTCAGCACGTCAGACGTGGAGCTCTACGAGGCAGCGCGCCGGCAGCTGCTTACCGCCCATCACAGCGAGAACCACCGGGTGGCCGCCGCCGTGCGGGGTGAGTCCGGGACGATCTACCTCGGACTGCACCTTGGCTCGAAGCGCATCAATGTGTGTGCCGAATCCAGCGCCGTCGCCAACGCCTGCATGGCACAGGAACCATCGATCAGCTCCGTGGTGGCCGTCAGCATGGACGGGCAGGGGCAGCCCCAGGTCACGAACCCGTGCGGGCTCTGCCGGGAACTGCTGCGCATGTACGGAACCGGGGCGACCGTCCTGGTCGACGCCGGGGGCGAGGTGGGGAAGGTCCACCTCACAGAACTGTTGCCGTATCCGTGGATGCGCGCGGCGGAAACGGAGTGGGACACCGTTCCGCCCCGGGTGGAGGAAAAGTGCCGACTGGCCTGAGTGCCGTCGGCCACCGTACGAATCATTAGGAAGGCCTGGACTCGCCGAGTCCAGGCCTTCCCGGGTGCCGGACCTTCCTGCGTGCCGAGCCGTGCCGGACGCCCGCCGTCGGGCTTGAAGAAGCAGTTTCCAGGGCGGGGCGATAGCGTCCACATCAAAATGGAAGCCCCACACAAAGTTGGTGCAGCCGCCCACGACTTGGCGTGGCCGCCTGCACCAACCGGTAGTACGAATACTCAGATTAGATATCTACTCATTCGCGGCTCCTAGTTCCCGGCGTTCGCGTTCCGGGCTATTTCCTGTCCTCGACCGAATGCCGTGAAAACATCCAGCCACAGGCGATCATCAGCACGCCCAGCACCATGTGCGTCCAGTTGTCCAGCATGTTCAGCGACAGGAAGTTGGCCGCCGAACCCACTCCGACACTGAGCCCGTAGATGCTAAGGATGAGGTACAGCGCACCGGCTCCCATGAGGAACCTCCGAGCGCCCATCTCTCCGCGGGACATGGCCCAGCCGGTTGCGCCGATGACCAGCTGCACGATGTTGAGCAGCATGGACACCTGGAACAGACCGAGGAACATGGCGTGCGAATCAGGCCCAAGGAACATCAGTTCGCCATACCGTGCGGTGATGCCCGGGATGAACCCCAGCACACCGACCACCATCAAGACAATACCTACACCCATGCCAGCGTTCTGGACGTCAGTCCTGCCAAAGTGGACGCCGTGTGCATGTGGGGATGCGGTAGTCATTTTCTGCCTCCAACCACTGAATGCGGACAAGCTAATTTTACGTCGGGCCTCCCGAAAAAGCGCCCGGCGTCGAGCGTCCCGTGTATCGGCGCAGGCGCAGGATCCTACGACTTTCCGGCGGCGTTGAGCCTGTCGAAAACGGGCGAGCAGGGCCCCGCATGGCACGATGGGAGGCGATGAAACTGCGTGCTGACCAGACCGGAGACCGTGGCCTACCCATGCCCCTGTGGCTGCAGGGCGGCCTTGAGTCCGCCCAGGCGGCCATCATTTCCGCGCTGGTGGTCATCGCCCCCATCGTTGCGGTGTGGGCGACCTCCGGTTTCGGGAGCGCAGGCCCCGATGGCCTGGCCCGCCTCGCGGGCCAGGCGTGGCTGGTCATCCACGGGGTACCCCTGTACCTCACCACCGTGGGGGAGGGTGCTGCCGCGCGGCCCGAGACCGGCACACTGTGGCTGCTTCCGCTGGGCCTGACCCTCATCCCGTTCCTGCTCGCCTGGCGGGCGGGCAGGCGCCTGGCCCGGGCGTCGTACACGGACCAGCTGTGGCAGGCACTGCTCGGATCGTGGCTGGTCTACGCGGGTTTTGGCATCGCCACCGGATTCATCTGCCGGACCGAGGACGTCGGGGTTTTCCTCTGGTGGGCGGGGCTCCTGCCCCTGGTTCCATTCGGCCTCGGGATGGTGATCGGTGCCCGGCGGGAGGCCGGTTCATGGAGCCGGCTGATCGGCGTCGACGCCGTGGACTGGATCGCCCGCACCAGCCAGCATTCGCGGTGGGCGGGGTCGTATCTGGCCTCGGCAGCCAAGGCGGCCTTCGTGGCAGTCATTGCGGCGCTCGCCATTTCCTCGGCGTTGCTGGCCGTGGACTTTTTTATCCACTGGAACCTGGTGGTGGCCGTCTATGAAGCGCTCGACGCCGGGCCCGTCGGAGGCGCGGCCCTCACCATTGCGCAGCTCGGCTTCCTGCCCAACCTCGCGGTCTTTGCGCTCGCCTGGCTGACCGGCTCCGGGTTCGCACTGGGCGCCGGCTCGCAGGTGGGACCGCTGGGGACTGCCGTGGGGCCGCTGCCCACCGTCCCGGTTTTTGCCGCGATCCCTTCCGGTCCCCTCGATTTCGGCCCCGTGGCGCTGGTGGTTCCCGTGCTTGCCGGGGTCCTGGCCGGCTGGTGGTTCCTGCGCGAAGGTGAAAACCACTTCGATGAATGGCTGTCCATCAAGCTCCACGTCCGCTGGCTGAGTGCCGCGGCGTCCACGCTGTTCCTGGCCGTCATCGTCGGGGCGGCCGCCGGCGTGCTGGGAGCAGCCCTCGCCTGGCTGGCGCGCGGATCGGCCGGCATCGGCCGCCTCACGGACATTGGCCCGGACCCGTTGTGGACGGCAGTCTGGCTTGCAGCGGAAGTCGGCATCGGCGTCGTAATTGGGTACGCGGCCGGACCGTGGCTCGAGCGCCGGCAGCTGCGGGACGCCGAGCTGGGGACTGCCCCGAGCAGCAAGTAGCCTTTCCGGCCGTGGGGGTCGGCCGTTGCCTCGCTGGCTTTAGCGGATTTGCTGCTTCAGCGGTCCGGGCAGCGAGTTCTCCAGCTGGACCCGGCACTCCGTGCTCGCCTTGCTGGTCAGCGCCTGGCGGGAGCACTGCTGAAAGTCGCGCACCTGGTTGAAGAACAGTGCGGAGGTCAGAACCAGGAGAACCATGACGGCGGACACCACCAGGCCGGAGATGGTGCCGAACAGCACCAGTTTGGATTCCTTGAACCTGATGGCGCGGATGAGCACGATGATCCCCAGCACGATGGCCGCCGCCGTCAGTATGGCTGTAAGCCAGAGGTAGGCCAGGTCCAGCTGGAACACGAAGAACGCGCCCAGCACGGCCACAATGAACATGCGGAACAGCGTGTGCGTCTTCTGGAGCGAGGCCTTGGCCTCCTCGCTGAGCGGACGCGCGGTCCGCTGCGGCCCCTGGGGGCCCGGAGTGGGGTTCATGTTTTCCAGCCTACGCGAGCAGCCGCTTAAGCTTGAGCAATGCGCATAGTAGTCCTCGTCTCCGGAACCGGTTCCAATCTCCAAGCCGTCATTGACTCCGTCCAAGCCGGGGACCTGGATGTTGAGATCGCCGCAGTGGGTGCGGACCGCCCGGGAACCTACGGAGTGGAGCGCTCTGCCACAGCGGGGATCGACACCTTCGTGGTGGACTTCAAGGCCTACCAGGACCGCGCGCAGTGGAACGCCGCGCTGACCGAGGCCGTTGCCGCGTACCGGCCCGATGTGGTGGTGTCCTCAGGCTTCATGCGGATCGTGAGCCCCGAGTTCATCGACGCTTTCGATGGAAAATACCTCAACACGCATCCCGCGCTATTGCCGTCCTTCCCGGGCGCCCACGGAGTCCGCGATGCCATGGCCTACGGCGTGAAGGTCACCGGCTGCACCGTGCACTGGGCTGACGCCGGCGTGGACACAGGGCCTATCATCGCGCAGGAGGCCGTGGCCATCGAGGACACGGACACCGAAGAATCCCTGCACGAGCGGATCAAGGTGGTGGAGCGCCGGCTGCTCGTCTCAACCCTGGCCTCGCTGGCCGCTGCGCACGCCGCCGCGCGGGCCCCGAAGTAGCCCGTCCCGTCCTCCCCACCCAACTGACTCGCATTTAATGTCGTTTTGAGGCGTCAAAACGACATTAAATGCGAGTCAGTTGGGCTGGCGCGGCGTTCGCCTGGGGATAACCCCGCCAGCAGGTATTGGGTTTGCGAGCATGGTCAGGTGAAGACTCCTCTACCGCTTCCCGAGCCGCTTGCCCTCGCTCCGTTCACTTGCCAGGAAGCGGCCGACGCCGGTGTCAGCTTGAGCCGCTTACGGCACGGAGCGCTCTACTCACCCAGCCGGGGCATCAGGGTTCCCGCCTACGGACCCACAGATTGGCCGGCGGAGTTGTGCGCCCCACAGGCAATTCGGCCCTTCACAAGGGTGACCGAGTTTTCAGCTGCGTCCCACGCCACAGCTTTCACCTTTTGGCAGTTTCCGGGGTTCCTGCCGGGTGCAGAGGATCAACGGGTCCATATCTCCCGTCCGGACACGATGTCCATTCCGCGCCGCACGGGCGTGACAGGCCATGTGGGACAGTTCTTCGACGACGAAATCGTGTGCGTTGACGGTCTGCTGGTAACCAGCCGCGTCCGGACCTGGCTGGATGTTTCGCGAAAGATGACCGTCGAGGAGCTGACGGTGGTGGCGGACCACCTCCTGCGGATGCCCCGACCTGAGTTTGAAGCCAGGGACGAACCGCACGCAACGCGGGAGCAGTTGGCCGACATGCTGGACCGGCACAAGGGGACGCCCGGCATCCGTAAAGCGAGGCTGGCCCTTGAGATGGCGCGTATCGGTGCGGATTCTGCTCCCGAAACGCGGCTGCGGCTGACGCTGGAGCAGGCGGGCCTGCCCGAGCCGCAACTGAACGTTCGCACTGAACTCTGTTCCGGCGTCGTACGCCAACCAGACATGGGCTATCCCGAATACCGGGTAGCAGTGGAGTACGAAGGAGAGGGCCACTCGGAGCCTGGGCAGATCATCCGCGATATCACCCGGGAAGAGGATTACGGCCGTGCGGGCTGGTTGCTCGTCAGGATCTCCAAGCGCCACATGCAGAACGAAGCCCGGTCCGCGGTCCGGAAAGTCCGGGACGCGCTACTCAGCAGGGGGTGGTCGCCCAAGTGACTCGCAGTTGTTGTGGTTTTTTGGGGCCAAAAAGACAAAAAAATCGCGGAGGGTGGGGGGGGGGTGGCGGGGCCGGAAAACGGGCGGCGCCGGGCGGGTTTGG
>NZ_JBHTSL010000084.1:0-19646 GCF_042795115.1 Arthrobacter sp. NPDC056493
CCCGGCGCTGGGAACGCCCTGAACTGCTACCTGGGCGGGAGATGAGCGGAAGCGCGGCTGGGACGTAGGCTAGAGCGCATGAACACTGCACCCAAGCGCCCCGTGACCGCCGTGATCCTTGTCGCCGCCGGTTCCGGGCAGAGGCTGGGTTACGGCATGCCGAAGGCTGCCGTGCCGCTGGGCGGTGAACCGATCCTGATGCATGCACTCCGCGGGATCGTCGCGGCCGGAGTCGCCAGCCAGGTGTGCATCGCGCTTCCGGCAGGGGAAGAGGAGCTTCGCCGGCTCTGCGAGGACTTCCGGGTGGAACTGGTGGACGGCGGCCCGCTCCTGACCATGGTCGACGGCGGGGCCTCCCGGGCGGATTCCGTCCGTTCCGCTCTGGCTGCTGTGGAGGACGGCACGGAAGCGGTCCTGGTCCATGACGCCGCCCGTGCCCTGACGCCGGAGCCGGTCTTCCACCGCGTGGCCCAGGCCCTGGCCGCCGGCGCCGACGCAGTGATTCCGGTGATTCCGGTGGTGGACACCGTCAAGACTGTCGCCGCCACCGAGGGCCCGGCTGCGGACATCGCACCCGAACTCGTCACCGGAACCGCCCCACGGGAGGAGCTCCGGGCGGTCCAGACCCCGCAGGGTTTCAAGCTCTCCGTACTGCGGCAGGCGCACCAGGCAGCCTCGGGCTTCGACGAGCGCCAGGCAGCCGCGGTCACCGACGACGCCATGCTGGTGGAGCTTCTCGGGGTACCGGTGCATGCCGTCCGCGGGGCAAGCCAGTCCCTGAAAATCACCACACCGCTGGACCTCATCATCGCCGAGGGGCTGCTCGAAGGCCCCCTCGGCGCCCGCTGGGTGGAAGGCTGACACACCACATGACGGAAGGCGCCATGACAGACAACGCTTCGCGGATCCCGGTGCTCCTGCCCCGGACAGGCATCGGCATCGACGTACACGCCTTTGCTCCGGACAGCGACCCGCAGCCGCTCTGGCTGGGAGGCCTCTTCTGGGAGGGGGAGCGGGGCCTCGCCGGCCATTCCGACGGCGACCCCGTGGCGCACGCCGCAGCCGACGCACTGTTCTCCGCCTGCGGGGTCGGGGACCTGGGCACCCACTTTGGCACCGACCGGCCCGAATTCGCAGGCGCTTCCGGAGTCACTCTGCTGGCCGAAGCCGCCCGCATTGTTCGGGCGGCAGGCTTCGAGATTGGCAATGTCGCCGTGCAGTTCGTGGGCAACAGGCCCAAGTTCGGCCCGCGCCGGGAAGAGTCCCAGCGCGTGCTCACCGAGGCCGCGGGCGCCCCGGTCAGCGTCACCGCCACCACCAGCGACGGTCTCGGCTTCACCGGCCGCGGCGAAGGCATTTCCGCGGTGGCCACGGCCCTGGTCTACCCGGCACCGTAGCCAAATCACCTACGCTGGAATAAGCCCCAGTACCGCAATCCCAGGAGACCCGCCGTGAAAAAGTTGCTCCCCGCCGTCGTGATCGCAGGGATGCTTCTGGCCGGCTGTGCCGGCAGCCCCCGCATGAGTGTTGAGGAGAGCTGCAAGTTCCTCCAAGGCGACACGTTCAAGCCCACGGGCAACCAGCAGCAGCAGGCCGACCAGATCGCCAAGCATTACCAGGAGGTCGCCGACAAGGTGGCCCAGGACGTCGCCGACCCCATCCAGAAGATGGCCGACATCATGAAGCAGGTGGCCAGCACCTCACTGGGAACCAAGAGCTCAGAGCAGACGACTGAACTCGCCAAACAGAACAACAGGATCGGCGAGGTCTGCAAGTAAACGGGGACAATGGCATCGGCTAATCTGGAGCGGTGACCCTGCGCTTTTACGACACTGCATCCGCCGAAGTCCGCGACTTCGTTCCCCTGGTACCGGGCAAGGTAAGCCTGTATTACTGCGGTGCCACGGTGCAGGGCATGCCGCACGTGGGACACATCCGCTCCGCCATTGCCTTCGACCAGCTCACCCGGTGGCTGGAGTACCGCGGCTTCCGCGTCACGGTGGTCCGGAACGTCACCGACATCGACGACAAGATCCTCGCCAAGTCCGAGGCCTCCTTCCACCCGGATTTCGAGCAGGAGCCCGGCTCCGTGCCGGAAGAGGAATGGTGGGCGCTGGCCTACCGGTATGAGCAGGAGTTCCTCAAGGCCTACGACATCCTCGGCGTCTCCCGGCCCACCTACGAACCGCGGGCAACCGGCCACATCCCGGAGATGCACGCGCTCATCCAGCGGCTCATCGACCGCGGGCACGCCTATCCCGCCCTCGATGACTCCGGGGACGTCTACTTCGACGTGCGGTCCTGGAACAAATACGGCGCCCTGACGCGCCAGAGGATTGACGACATGCAGGGTGCTGCCGACGCCGACCCGCGCGGCAAAAAGGACCCCCGGGACTTTGCCCTCTGGAAGGGTTACAAGGAGGGGGAGCCGACGACGGCCAGCTGGGTTTCGCCGTGGGGCACCGGCCGTCCGGGCTGGCACCTTGAATGCTCGGCGATGGTCACGAAGTACCTCGGTACCGAGTTCGACATCCACGGCGGCGGCCTGGACCTGCGTTTCCCGCACCATGAAAACGAGATGGCGCAGTCCCAAGCGGCGGGCCACGGCTTCGCGAACTTCTGGATGCACAACGGCATGGTCACCTACCAGGGCGAAAAAATGTCGAAGTCCGTCGGCAACACAATCAGCCCGGCGGAGATGCTGGAGCTCGCGCCGCCGCGCGTGGTCCGCTACTACCTCGGCCAGGCACAGTACCGCTCGGTGCTGGACTACCAGCCGACGTCACTGCAGGAGGCGGCTGCCGCCGTCGAACGCATTGGCGGCTTCGTTGCCCGCGCCTTCCGGGCGCTGTCCTCCGACGGCGCCCTGCTGTTTGGCAGCCACGGCACCGTTCCGGAGGCGTTCGCCGTTGCAATGGACGATGACCTCAACGTGCCGCAGGCCCTCGCGGTGCTGCACGACACGGTCCGCGCCGGAAACTCAGCGCTCACCGACGGGGATATGGAGGCAACGCGGCAGGCGCTGGTCAGCGTGACCGACATGCTGCGCGTGCTGGGAATCAGCGCCGCCGCGCAGCCCGCCATCGACGACCAGGCCACCAGCGCTCTCGGCACGCTGATAGAAGCGCAGCTCGCTGCACGCGCCGAAGCGCGTTCCAGGAAAGACTGGGCCGCCTCGGACGCCATCCGGGACACCCTTGCGGCAGCCGGCGTCCTGGTGGAGGACAACGCCGACGGCGCCACGTGGAGTCTCCAGCGTAGCTAGGCTTGGCGGCTCAGCGCCCGCCCGGTCAACGATTTGAGGCCAGTCAGTAGACTGGAGTCCAGACTTACTCAATACAACCAAGGGTGGAATTCATGGCCAACAAAGGTCGCCCGGGCGCAGTCCGCAAGCTCAAGAAGGGCCCCACCACCGGAACCGGTGGCCACGGCCGCAAGGCTCTCGAAGGCAAGGGGCCAACCCCCAAGGCCGAGGACCGCCCGTACCACAAGGCGCACAAGAGCAAGCAGCTCGCGGAGCGCTCCGCAGCCAAGCGACCCGGCGGTGCCGGCGGTGCCCGCAGTGCCGGTGCCCGGTCAGGCCCGAAGGGGCGTGCCACCGAAGAGGTCGTTACCGGCCGCAACTCCGTCGTGGAGGCGCTCCGCGCCGGCATTCCGGCCAAGGCTCTGCACGTTGCCATCCGCATCGAGATGGACGACCGTGTCAAGGAATCGCTGAAGATCGCCGCCGAACGTGGCATCCCGCTGCTGGAAACCGGCAAGCCCGAGCTGGACCGGATGACCGACGACGCCGTGCACCAGGGACTCGTGCTGCAGATCCCACCGTACGAGTACCAGGACGCCTACGACCTGGCCGAAGAGACCGTTGAAGGCTGGAAGAAGGGGCACATCGCGAACGCCCCGCTCTTCGTCGCCCTGGACGGCATCACGGACCCGCGCAATCTTGGCGCCATCATCCGCTCTGTCTCGGCGTTCAGCGGCCACGGCGTCATCGTCCCCGAGCGCCGCTCCGTCGGCGTCACCGCAGCCGCATGGAAGACCAGCGCCGGCGCGGCCGTCCGCGTTCCGGTGGCCCGCGCCTCCAACTTGAACAACGCCATCAAGCAGTTCAAGGACATGGGCGTCTTCGTGCTGGGGCTCGACGGCGACGGCGACGTCTCCCTGCCGGACCTCACCGTGGCCACCGAACCCGTGTGCATCGTGGTCGGCTCCGAAGGCAAGGGCCTCAGCCGCCTCGTCCGGGAGAACTGCGACCAGATCGTGTCCATCCCCATCGACTCCGCCATGGAATCCCTGAACGCCTCCATGGCCGTGGGCATCTCCCTCTACGAAGTCTCCCGGCAGCGCGCCGCCAAGTAAGCCTGCCAAACGCTCCATCAGCTTTCGCAGCGAAACGGCAAACGCTCCGTCAGCTTTTGCAGCGAAACGGCAAACGCTCCGTCAGCTTTTGCAGCGAAACGGCAAACGCTCCTTCACGTCGTGAAGGAGCGTTTGCTTTTGGCCTGCAGGATCTGAAGGAGCGTTTGCTTTTGGCCTGCAGGACCTGAGGAAGGGTTTTTTGCCTAGAACTCGCGGCGGTTGGCCAGGACCGGGAGTTTGGTGCGGGCTTCCTTGACCACGGCGGGATCCAGGTCGGCGAACAGGAGGCCGGGGGCGCCGTCGAGCTCCTGGAGGACCTCGCCGAAAGGCGAGACGACGGCGCTGTGCCCGACGCCGGTGGGTGCTGCGCCGCGGGGTTCGATGCCCTGGGTGGCGGGGTCGCCCTGGCCGCAGGCAAGGACGTAGGTGGTGGTGTCCACGGCGCGGGCTCGGGCCAGGAGCTGCCACTGGTCCACTTTTCCGGGGCCGGAACCCCACGATGCACAGACGATGTTGGCGACGGCTCCGCGGTCGGCGTTGGCCGTGAAGAGCGCGGGGAAGCGGATGTCGTAGCAGGTGGCCAGGCCAAAGGTGAGGCCGCCGACGTCGAACGTTACGGGCCCTGTCCCGGCGTCCACGGTGTCGGACTCCAGGAATCCGAAGGCGTCGAACAGGTGAACCTTGTCGTAGCCGGCGTCCACGCCCGGCCCGGTCACCAGCAGCGTGTTGCGGACTTTCGGCTGCCCGTCGGAAAGTGATGAACCCGGGGTGAACATTCCGGCAACAATCACAATCCCCAACTCGTCGGCAATCGAGCGGACGCGGCTGGCCCAGGGGCCGTCCAGAGGCTCGGCGATGTCCAGCAGGGAATTGCCGAAAGCGCGCATGGTGGCCTCGGGGAAAACGACGATCTCCGCGCCGCCGTCCTTGGCGCGGCGGGCATATTCCTCCACCACGGTGAGGTTCCCGTCCACATCCCTTCCGGTGATGATCTGGGCCAATGCAATCTTCACGAAAACCTCCAGTCGGTGCGTCCTTACAGCGTTCAGCTGTGCCGCCACGGTGCCGCACGCGTAACATGCGGGAGAAGACTGGCTATTTGGACGTGACGGCTAAGCTTTAATTGATGGTAATGCCCCTTTTAGATACAGCCTTGACGGTGGATGACTCCCAGGCCTTTCCCCTCGGGGTCAGCGAAGCGCGCCAAGGCCCGGGGGGTACATCAGGCAGCCGTGCGAACGTCGCCGTTTATGCTCCGGGCATCGCGACGCTCGAGGTGGCCTATCAGGCGCCCGGCCAGAACTGGCGGCTGCAGACCCTCTCCAGCCTCACGAACGGTCTCCACCACGGGGTGGTTGACGGTTTTCCCGTGGGATCCCGGTATGGCTTCCTCGCGGCCTCCAAGGGCGACGCAGCACCAAAGGGCGAAGAGGTGCTGCCGCTGGCAGTGCCCACCGTTGATTTTGACGACGACGGCGGCCGGCAACCGCTGTTGCTGGACCCTTACGGGCGGGCCGTCGATGAACGCGACGGATTCCTGACCAGTGTCCGGACATCGTCAGACTTCGACTGGGCCGCGGACGAGAAGCCGAACACACCGTGGCGCAACACCATCGTCTACGAGGCACACGTGCGCGGGCAAAGCATGCTCCATCCGGACATCCCGGAGTCGCTGCGCGGCACGTACGCCGGCATGGCCCATCCCGCCATGATTGAGCACCTCACGGGTCTTGGCATCACCGCCCTGCAGCTGCTCCCGGTGCATTTCCACCTGGACGAGCCCCACCTCCAGAACCTCGGACTCACCAACTATTGGGGTTACAACACGGCGGCGTTCTTTGCCCTGCACGCCGCGTACGCCACCAAGTCGGCGCAGGCAGCCGGGCCGCAGGCCGTCCAGGACGAGTTCAAGGGAATGGTTAAGCTGCTGCATGCAGCCGGCATCGAGGTCATCCTCGACGTCGTCTACAACCACACGGCCGAAGGCGGGCCGGACGGGCATACCTTGGGCTTCCGGGGCCTCGGCGAGCAGGAGTACTACCGCACCGACGGGCACGGAAAATACGTGGACACCACGGGCTGCGGAAACACACTCAACTTTGGCGAAGACCGCGTTGTCCAGATGGTGCTGGACTCGCTGCGGTACTGGGTGGACGAATTCCACATTGACGGCTTCCGCTTCGACCTCGCCGTCACCCTGTGCCGCAACGCGGCCAACGAGTTTGATCCCCGCCACCAGTTCCTTGAGAAGGTTGCCGCGGATCCCGTGCTCTCCCGCGTGAAGCTGATCGCCGAACCGTGGGACATTGGATACGGCGGCTGGCAGACCGGCCGTTTCCCCGCTGGATGGGTGGATTGGAACGACCACTACCGCGACGCCGTGCGCTCCTTCTGGGTTGCGGACCGTGCTGCCCTGGACAACGGCGGCCATGGCGGATCCGTGGCGCGGCTGGCCGATGCCCTGTCCGGCTCGGCGAGCCTGTTCGAACCGTCGGGCCGTTCCCGGCTGGCCTCGCTGAACTTCATCACCGCCCACGACGGCTTCACCATGACCGACCTCGTGTCCTACGACCGCAAGCACAACGAGGCAAACGGCGAACAGAACCGGGACGGGCACGGCGACAACCGCAGCTACAACCACGGCTTCGAGGGACGCACCGAGGACGAGGCCATCCTGGCCCGCCGCGCCCAGAGCAAGCGCAACCTCATGGCCTCGCTCATGATTTCCCTCGGCGTCCCCATGATCACTGCGGGCGACGAGCTTGGCCGCACCCAGCAGGGCAACAACAACGCCTACTGCCAGGACAACCCGCTCACGTGGGTTGACTGGACCAGCACGCCGGAATCCCATGCCATGCTCCGCAGCACCAAGCGCGTCATCCGGCTCCGGCGCGAGTTCCTGACCGCCCAGCCGCACGACTACCCCGTCCGCGACGCCCGCTCCTACCTGTACTGGTACGACCGGACCGGGCAGCCCATGTCCATGGAACGGTGGAACGACAACGGGAACCGCGTGGTTCAGCTGCTGCTCGGCTCCGATGACGGGCATGTGGCCGGGCTCATCGTGGTCAACGGCGGACCTGAGGACATCGAGGTCACCCTGCCACAGGTCACCAACGACGACGGCACCGGCAGGCGGCTGTTCGACCTCCGCCTCACCACGTCCGAGCTCCACGACCGGCGCCAGGGCACCCTCGTCGCGTCCGGTGAGCCCGACGAGGTGCAGGCCTACACCATCAACATCTACCGCACGTAAACTTCGGGGAATCAGGCATGCGCAGGCGTTGGACCATCGGAACGCTGCTGTTGGGGCTCGCCGTGGCTGCCCTCGCGGTCTTCAACCTTTTCATCGCACCGGGCGGCGCACCGCCCGCTGCGGGACCGCAGGGAACGACGACGGCGGCACCCACCTTTTCGACGTTGGCTCCCACCTTGGCGACGTCGGCACCCGCCTCAGCGTCGTCGTCGGCCGGCAAGGCAACGGGCGTGCCGAACCTGTCCGGCCTCGCGGCCATCCGGGAATCCCAACTGCCGGCCGAAGCCCGGCGGACCCTCGCCCTGATCCGGCAGGGCGGACCCTACCCTTACGCCCGTGACGGCGTGACCTTCGGCAACTTCGAGCGCATCCTGCCGCGCAAGGCGGGCGGGTACTACAAGGAGTACACGGTTCCCACGCCCGGCGAGTCGGACCGCGGAGCCCGGAGGATCGTGGCCGGACAGGCCGGCGACAACTACTACACGGCAGACCACTACGAATCGTTCAAGTTCATAGCAGAAGGCAAATAGCACCATGAAGATCTATTCCGGCGACACCTGGACCCTCGGGGAACTCAAGGACCAGGTGGCGGACGCCGGCCGCCGCAGCCTGCTGGTGCCGGCCGCCGACTCCAGGAAGTCCGTGCTCGCCGCCTTCGGCGAGGCCCTGGATTTTCCGGAGCACTTCGGCGTGAACCTGGACGCGCTCAACGACTCACTGCATGACTTCGCCGACGCCATATCCGACGACGGCGCGAAGCCGCTGACCGTCATCTGGCAGGTCCCCGCAGCCTTCCGCGGCGACCGCTCGTTCGGCATAATCTGCGAGATCCTGCAGGACGCCGAGAGCTACGCCGGCAAGGACCTCGCGGTCATAGCCGTGCTGCTCTAAACAAGGCAAAGTGGAGAGCCCGCGCCGCAACCCGGCTGGCTAGGCGTTGACGATCAGCCCCAGCTCGGCCTTGGACGCGAGGGCCTCGTGCGTGGGGAGCACCCGCACGGTGTAGCCGAAGGATCCGGAGCGGTCGATCACGATGGACCCGGCGAAGAGGTAGCGGCCGTTGCCGAGTTCCTCCTTTGCCTCCAGCTCCACCATGGTTACGTTGGCCAGTTCGTCGCTTTCGGCTGCCTGCCCGTAGGCTACCTCCACCGCCACGTCCTGCGGGGACAGGTTGTGCAGTCCCACGTAGGCATGCACCTGGAGGGTGTCGCCGATCTGCGGGTCCTCGGAGACGCCCAGCGAGTCCACGTGCTCCACATGCAGCTGCGGCCAGGCCGCGCGGACCTTGGCGACCCATGCCGCAAGCGCCTTGGCCTGCGCGTAGGAGCCTGCCACCGCTTCGCGTCCCGAAACCGCTGCCGGCCGGTAGAGGACATTGACGTAGTCCTGCAGCATCCGCTCGGCCGAGACTGCCGGGCCGAGGTGGGCCAGCGTGTGCTTGATCATGGAGACCCAGTGCGTGGGGATCTTTTCGTGGCCGGACTCGGACGGCCCTGCGGCGCCGGCGGCTTCGGAGACGGTGTTGCCGTAGAACCGCGGCGCCACCTGGGTTTCGAGCAGCTCGTACAGTGCCGCGGCCTCGATGTCGTCCCGCTCGTCGGCGGATGCGCCGTTGTTGGCTGTGGGGATCGCCCAGCCGTTTTCGCCGTCGTACATTTCATCCCACCAGCCGTCCAGGACGGACAGGTTCAGGGATCCGTTGATCGCGGCCTTCATGCCTGAGGTGCCGCAGGCCTCAAGCGGACGCAGCGGGTTGTTCAGCCAGACGTCGCAGCCGGGGAACAGCGTGCGGGCCATGGCGATGTCGTAGTTCGGCAGGAAGACGATCCGGTGCCGGACCGCGGGATCGTCGGTGAAGCGGACCAGGTCCTGGATCATCTTCTTGCCGGCGTCGTCCGCGGGGTGGGACTTGCCGGCGATGACCAGCTGGATGGGGTGTTCCTTGTGCAGCAGCAGGGCCTTCAGCCGCGCCGGGTCCCGCAGCATGAGGGTCAGCCGCTTGTAGGTGGGCACGCGCCGGGCGAACCCGATGGTCAGGACGTCCGGGTCCAGCACCGAGTCGGTCCATGCCAGCTCGGCATCGGCGGCACCGCGCTTCTTCCACGCAGCCCGCAGCCGGCGCCGCACATCCTCCACCAGCGAAACGCGCATCTCACGCCGGAGTGCCCACACTTCGGCGTCGGAGACGTTGTAGGCGAGGTCCCAGCGGCCCATCACCTCGGCTTCGGGCCCGAACCGCTCCCGGGCGAGCTTCGCGATGCGGGGATCCACCCACGTGGGCACGTGCACGCCGTTGGTCACGGAGGTGATGGGCACCTCCGAGTGGTCGAAGCCCGGCCACAGCGCCGAGAACATGCCGCGCGAGACTTCGCCGTGAAGCTTGGCCACACCATTGGCGCGCTGTGCGAGGCGCAGGCCCATCACGGCCATGTTGAAGACGAAGGGGTTGCCTTCGCTGAAGTCCTCCCGGCCCAGGTCGAGGATGCGTGAGGTGGGAACGTCCGGCGCCAGGCCAGCCTCGAAGAAGTGCTGGATCTGTGCTGCTTCGAAACGGTCAATGCCGGCCGGAACAGGCGTGTGGGTTGTGAACACCGTGGACGAGCGTCCGGCGGCCAGCGCCTCGTCGAACGTGAGCGCCTGCTCGCCGGACATGAGCTCCTGGATCCGTTCGATGCCGAGGAAGCCGGCGTGGCCCTCATTCGTGTGGAACACCTCGGGCGCCGGCGTGCCGGTGAGCTTCTGGTAGGCGCGCAGCGCCTTGACGCCGCCCATGCCCAGCAGCAGTTCCTGCTGCAGCCGGTGGTCGCCGCCGCCGCCGTACAGGCGGTCGGTGATGCTGCGGGCGGCGTCGTCGTTTCCGGGGACGTTGGAGTCAAGCAGCAGGAGGGGGACGCGTCCGACGTCGGCACGCCAGATATGTGCCGCAAGGTGCCGCCCGTTGGGCAGCGGGAGGGAAATTTCCAGCGGCTTGCCGTTGCCGTCCGCGGCCGGTTCCCGCAGCAGGGTGAGGGGCAGTCCGTCGGGGTCGATGACCGGGTAGGTCTCCTGCTGCCATGCATCCCGGGAGAGCGACTGCTTGAAGTAGCCGGCCTGGTAGAGCAGCCCGACGCCGATCAGCGGCACCCCGAGGTCGGACGCGGCCTTCAGGTGGTCGCCGGCGAGGATGCCGAGGCCGCCGGAGTACTGGGGCAGGACCTCAGTGATGCCGAATTCGGGCGAGAAGTAGGCAATGGAGGCAGGGGCGTCGCTGCCCAGGCCCTGGTACCAGCGGGGCTCGGTGAGGTACCGGTCCAGGTCCGCGGCTGCCGCCTGGACCTTGGCCACCACGTCCTGGTCCGTCGCGAGCCGGTGCATGTCTTCGCGGCCAACCAGGCCCAGGAAGCTGACCGGATCGTTGCCGCATTGGGCCCAGACGCGCGGGTTCAGGCTTTCGAACAGTTCCCGGGTGGGACGGTGCCAAGACCAGCGGAGGTTGGTCGCCAACCGGGCCAGCGGCCGGATCGGTTCGGGGAGAACGGTACGGACTGTAAATCTGCGGATTGCCTTCACCTGCGCCACACTAACCGACTGGGTGAACGGCAGGAACCGCTTTTGATTACTTTCCGGTAAATGACGAATCGCTTCATTAATTAAGTTCGCAGGCTTAGCAATCCGCCCCATTTCTCGCTAACGTCGAGCCTGTGACGACAAACACGCGAACCACCGCCCCAGCAAAGCAAACGCCGAAAGTTTCGATCACGGAAGGCCTTCTGTTTGGCCGTTTCCCTATCACGGACGTTCAGCCTGTTGTCGAAGGGGGGAAGTTCCCGGCCAAGGCGCTGCCCGGTGAAGGAATCGTGGTCAGCGCCCGGTCCTTCCGGGAGGGCCACGACCAGTTGGGCGTGAGCGCGGTCCTCCTTGACCCGGAGGGCAACGAGCGCCAGCGGACCCGGCTCCAGCCGCCGTCCGGTGACCGCGGCAAGGGAACCGACCTCTGGGAAGGCCTGCTCAGCCCGGATTCCACCGGAACCTGGTCCTTCGTCATCGAGGCCTGGCACGACCGCTACGGCACCTGGCACCACAACGCCGAGGTCAAGGTGGACGCGGGCATCGACGTCGAACTGATGCTTGCCGAGGGCGCCGCACTGCTGTCGCAGGGCGCCGAGGAACCCGCCCGGAATGATGCCGACCGGCAGACGCTGCGCTCCGCAGCCACCGTCCTCGCGGACACCTCCCTTTCGCCCGAGGACCGCCTCGCCGCCGGTTTCAGCCGGGAGGTCGCAGGCGTGGTTGACCGCGAACCCATCCGTGAGCTCGTCACCCTCTCCGAACGGTTTCCCCTGCTGGTTGAGCGGGACCGCGCAGGCCGCGGGTCCTGGTACGAGTTCTTCCCGAGGTCCGAAGGCGCGGTGCGCGACCCCGGCACGGGGGCCTGGACGTCCGGCAATTTCCGGACCGCCGCCAACCGGCTGGACGCCGTGGCCGGGATGGGCTTTGACGTCATCTACATGCCGCCGATCCACCCGATCGGCATCCAGCACCGGAAAGGTCCCAACAACACGCTGATTGCCGGCCCGAACGATCCCGGTTCGCCGTGGGCCATCGGTGCCAAGGAAGGCGGGCACGACGCCATCCACCCGGACCTTGGAACCTTCGAGGACTTCGATGCCTTCGTGGCGCGGGCTAATGAGCTCAACCTCGAAGTCGCACTCGACCTGGCACTCCAGGCTGCCCCGGACCACCCCTGGGTCACCGAGCACCCGGCATGGTTCACCACCCGCGTGGACGGCAGCATCGCCTACGCCGAAAACCCCCCGAAGAAGTACCAGGACATCTACCCGCTCAACTTCGACAACGACCCCGAGGGCCTGTCCAAGGAAATCCTGCGGATCGTCCTGCTCTGGGTCAGCCACGGTGTCAGGATCTTCCGGGTGGACAACCCGCACACCAAGCCCGTCTGGTTCTGGGAGTGGCTCATCGCCGAGGTGAACAAGAAGGACGCCGGCGTCGTCTTCCTGGCCGAGGCCTTTACCCGCCCCGCCATGATGCACGCCCTGGGCAGGGCCGGCTTCCAGCAGTCCTACACCTACTTCACGTGGCGCAACACCAAGAAGGAGCTGGAGGAGTACTTCCACCACGTCAGCCACGAGTCGGCTGCCTTCTTCCGGCCGAACTTCTTCGTCAACACCCCGGACATCCTCACGGAATACCTGCAGTACGGCGGGCCGGCGGCGTTCAAGATCCGGGCCGCACTGGCGGCAACCGCCAGCCCGCTGTGGGGCGTGTACGCCGGCTACGAACTGTACGAGCACGTGGCCCGGCCGGGTGCTGAGGAGTACATCGACAACGAAAAGTTTGAGTACAAGGCCCGTGACTGGGAGGCTGCCTCCGCCTCCGGCCGGACCCTCGCCCCGTACCTCACCAGGCTGAACGAAATCCGCAGGGCCCACCCGGCGCTGGGGGACCTGCAGAACCTCACCGTGCACCAGTGCACGGACGACGCCACGGTGGTCTACTCCAAGCACAAAACCCTCCCGGACGGCACCAGGGACACCATCATCGTGGTGGCGAACGTGGACCCGCACAGTGCGAGGGAGGGCATGGTGTCGCTGGACCTGTCCGTGCTGGGGCTCGATCCGGCCGACCTCACCCCGAACGGCGGGTTCTGGGTGGATGACCTGATCTCCGGAGAGTCGTGGGAGTGGGGGGAGTACAACTACGTGAGGCTGGACGCGCACGTGGAACCGGTACATGTCCTGAGCATCCGGAGGTAGCCGCCAGTGACCTTCAGTCCGCAGAGCCCCACCCAGCACTTCACCCCCAAGAGCACGTTCGAGCTCAATGCGCCTGGGTTGCAGCATGATCCGCTGTGGTACCGGAAAGCGGTTTTCTATGAGGTGCTGGTCCGGGGCTTTGCGGACGCCAACGGCGACGGTTCAGGCGACTTCCACGGGCTGATCGAGAAACTCGATTACCTGCAGTGGCTCGGCGTGGACTGCCTGTGGCTGCCGCCGTTCTTCCAGTCACCCCTGCGGGACGGCGGCTATGACATCTCGGACTACAACTCCGTCCTGGACGAGTTCGGCACCATCAGCGACTTCAAACGGCTGGTGGCCGAGGCACATGCACGCGGCGTCCGGGTCATCATCGACCTCCCGCTGAACCATACGTCGGACCAGCACCCCTGGTTCCAGGAATCCCGGAAGGACCCCGACGGTCCCTTCGGCGACTTCTATGTGTGGAGCGACACGGACGAGAAATACCAGGACGCACGCATCATCTTCGTGGACACGGAGGAATCCAACTGGACCTTCGACCCCATCCGGCGGCAGTTCTTCTGGCACCGGTTCTTCAGCCACCAGCCCGACCTGAACTTCGAGAACCCGAAGGTCATCGACGCCGTGTTCGACGTCGTGCGGTTCTGGCTGGACCAGGGCATCGACGGGTTCCGGGCGGACGCCATCCCGTACCTCTACGAGGAGGAGGGGACCAACTGCGAAAACCTCCCGGCGACGCACGAATTCCTGCGGCAGCTGCGGAAGATGGTGGACGAAAGCTACCCGGGCCGCGTGATCATCGCCGAGGCCAACCAGCCGCCCAACGAGGTGGTGGAGTACTTCGGCACCGTGGAGGAACCGGAATGCCACATGGCCTTCCACTTTCCGATCATGCCGCGGCTTTACTACGCCCTGCGTGACCAGAAGGCCGCCCCCATCATTGAGACCATGCATGACACGCCGGACATTCCGGAAGGTGCGCAGTGGGGAACATTCCTGCGCAACCACGACGAACTGACGCTCGAAATGGTCACCGCCGATGAGCGGGCCGCCATGCTCGGCTGGTACGCGCCGGACCCGCGCATGCGGGCCAACATCGGTATCCGGCGCAGGCTGGCGCCGCTGCTGGACAATTCCCGGGCGGAAATCGAGCTCATCAACGCCCTGCTGCTGTCCCTGCCGGGCAGCCCGTTCCTCTATTACGGCGACGAGATCGGGATGGGCGACAACATCTGGCTCGAAGACCGTGACGCGGTCCGCACCCCCATGCAGTGGAACCCCGACCGCAATGCCGGGTTCTCCAACGCCGACCCGGGCAAGCTGTACCTGCCGGTGATCCAGTCCCTGGTCTACAACTACGCCATGGCCAACGTGGAGGCCGAAGCCGCGCATTCCGGATCGCTGCTGCGCTGGACACGGCAGATCCTCAGCGTGCGGAAGAACCACCCGGCGTTCGGGCTCGGGGCGTTCAGGCACGTTGAGGCCGACCACGAGGTGGTGCTGGCCTACCTCCGCGAACTTCCGGAGGGCAACGCGGCCGGCGAACCGGCGGAATCCATCCTCTGCGTCTTCAACCTGTCCCAGCATCCGGTGTCCTCCACCCTGAGGCTTCCGGACTTTTCCGGCCGGGGCCTGCGGGACGTCTTTGGCGGCCAGCCGTTTCCCGGCATCAGCGACGACGGGCAGCTGACGCTGACCCTGGGCAGCCATGACTTCTTCTGGCTGCGCCTGCGGTCCGCTGCTTCCAACCCCGCTTCACCCTTTACCCAAGCGATGCCGATACTGTCGATTGAGGGATGAGATGACCCAAACCACACTGACCCCCACACTCGAGCAACTGCTCCGCGACTGGCTGCCGGCCCAGAGGTGGTTCCCGGTAAAGACCCCGGACTTCACCCTGGCGCCGGTGGGCGGCCTGGTCCTGAACGACGCCGCCGGCCAGGCGGGCCTGGAGGTGTTCCTCGCGTCCGTCGCGTCTAAAACGGCCGACGGCGTCTCCCGCACCGACGTTGTGCAGATCCCGCTTAGCTACCGCAGCCAGCCGCTGCCGGGCGCCGAACGGGCTCTGATCGGTGAAAGCGACGATGCGGAACAGGGGCACCGCTGGGTCTACGACGCCGTCCACGACCCCGCATTCATTGCCGCATGGCTGGACCTGATCCGCAGACAGGAGACCGCCGGCACCGCCAGCGGCCATGTCTCAGGGGCCGGCCAGCCGCTGCCGCAGGCCACCGGAAGAGTCCGTGTCCTGTCCGGCGAACAGTCCAACACGTCGGTGATCGTGGACGACGGCGACTCCGCGGCCATCGTGAAGTTCTTCCGCGTGCTTTCGGCCGGGCACAACCCGGAGGTGGAGGTCGGGGCCGCCCTGTCTGCGGCCCGCACCCCGGAGGTCCCTGCCACGCTGGGCTGGGTCACGGGCGAGTGGTACCCGCAGGGTCAACTTCCCCAGGCTGAGTCCGCGCCGGGCGGACCTGTCCAGGGCGAACTGGCGGTGGCCCACGAATTCCTGGCCGGCGGCCGGGACGCATGGCGGCTCGCCGTTGACGCGGCGGCCGGGGGAGTGGACTTCACGGCCGAGGCGCATGCCCTTGGCCGTGCGACGGCCACTGTCCACCGGAGGCTCGCCGAGACGCTGGGAGTTTCGGCCGAGGCGGTTCCTGGCAGGGATATCGCCCCCGGAGTAGCCCAGCGCGTGCGTCAGATGTGGGCGGAGGCGGGGCCCGCCGTCGGACCTTACGAAGACGGGTTGGAAAGCCTGCTCAGCCGCCTGGAGGGAACGCCCGCCGGAGCGCTTCAGCGCATCCACGGGGACCTGCACCTTGGCCAGATCCTCCAGGTTCCCGGTTCCGAAGGCGGCCAAGACCGGTGGGCCATCCTTGACTTCGAGGGGGAGCCGCTCCGGCCGATCTCCGAGCGCAACTTCCCCGACGCCCCGCTCCGGGATGTGACGGGCATGCTGCGCTCCTTTGACTACGCGGCGGGTGCCGCCGAACGGGAACAGCCGGACGCCCGCGTTCCCGAGTCATGGGTGGACGACTGCACCGAGGCCTTCCTGGCAGGCTACGCGGAAGTAACGCCCGGAACGGTGGACCGTAATTCGCCCCTCTTTGTGGCATTGTGGCTGGACAAGGCGCTTTACGAAGTCGTGTACGAGTTGCGCAACCGGCCGGGCTGGCTGGCCATTCCGGCGAATGCGGCCAGGCGGCTCCTCAGCACTACAAGCTCCGGCGAACCGGCCGGAGCAGCAGCGGAAGGTAAGAAGATGACAGGCTCTGCACACACCGACAGCCCCCACGCACCGTTGCACGTGGACGCACACACGCTTTCACGCGTCGCGGCCGGTGAACACCACGCCCCACACTCGGTGCTTGGTGCCCATTTGGACAACTACGGCCACGTGACCATCCGCACCGTCAAGCACCTGGCCGAAGCGGTCAACGTGGTGACGCAGTCCGGAACCGTGCCCATGACCCACGAGGCTGACGGCGTCTGGGTGGCGGTACTCGAGCCGTTGCAGCACGGCCATGTGCCGGACTACCGGCTTGAGGTGACCTACGAAGGTGCCGAACCGATCACCGTGGATGACCCGTACCGCTACCTTCCCACCGTGGGCGAAGTGGACCTGCACCTGATCGGGGAAGGACGCCACGAGACGCTCTGGACCGTGCTGGGCGCCCACATGCAGCACTACAAGTCGTCGCTGGGCGACATTGACGGCGTGTCCTTTGCCGTGTGGGCCCCGAACGCCGAAGCGGTCCGGGTCAAGGGCGATTTCAACGCCTGGGACGGTCGGGAAAACTCGCTGCGGTCCCTGGGCTCCTCGGGCGTCTGGGAGCTGTTCATCCCGGGTGTCCCGGCCGGCGCCTGCTACAAGTACGAAATCAAGACCAAGGGCGGCTACTGGGTGGAAAAGGCCGATCCGCTGGCCTTCGGCACCGAGGTGCCCCCGCTCACCGCTTCGCGGGTTGTCGAGTCCCACTACCGGTTCCAGGATGCCGACTGGATGAAGGAACGCGCAGCACGGGATCCGCACAACTCGCCGATGAGCGTCTACGAGGTCCACCTTGGATCCTGGCGGCTGGGGCTCAGCTACCGCGAGCTGGCCAAGGAACTCGTGGAGTACGTGAAGTGGCTCGGCTTCAGCCATGTCGAGTTCATGCCCGTGGCCGAGCACCCCTTCGGCGGCTCCTGGGGCTACCAGGTCACCTCCTACTACGCGCCCACGTCCCGCTTCGGGCATCCCGATGAGTTCCGCTTCCTCGTGGACTCGCTGCACCAGGCAGGCATCGGGGTGATCCTGGACTGGGTGCCGGCGCACTTCCCGAAGGACAACTGGGCGCTGGCGCAGTTTGACGGGCAGCCGCTCTACGAACACGCTGACCCGAACCTTGGCGAGCACCCGGACTGGGGCACCCTCATCTTCGACTTCGGGCGCACCGAAGTGCGGAACTTCCTTGTGGCCAACGCCCTGTACTGGCTCGATGAGTTCCACATTGACGGCCTGCGGGTGGACGCGGTGGCGTCCATGCTGTACCTGGACTACTCGCGGGAACACGGCCAGTGGCAGCCCAACCGCTTCGGCGGACGCGAGAACCTGGAGGCTATCTCGTTCCTCCAGGAGGCCAACGCCACGGTGTACAAGACCCACCCCGGCGCTGTGATGATCGCGGAAGAATCAACGGCGTTCCCCGGCGTCACCGCGCCCACCAGCCAGGGCGGGCTCGGCTTCGGCCTGAAGTGGAACATGGGCTGGATGCACGACTCGCTCAAGTACGCCTCCGAGGACCCGGTCAACCGCAAGTGGCACCACGGGACGGTCACGTTCTCCATGGTCTACGCGTTCACCGAGAACTTCCTGCTGCCCATCAGCCATGATGAGGTTGTCCACGGCAAGGGCTCCATGCTCCGCAAGATGCCCGGTGACCGCTGGCAGCAGCTGGCCAACCTCCGTGCCTTCCTCGGCTACCAGTGGGCGCACCCCGGCAAGCAGCTGATCTTCATGGGCACCGAATTCGGCCAGGAAGCCGAGTGGTCCGAACAGCACGGCCTCGACTGGTGGCTCGCTGAGATCCCGGCACACCGTGGCGTCCAGCTGCTGCTCAAGGACCTGAACGGGCTTTACAGGTCAACGCCGGCGCTGTACTCCCGGGACAACGAACCGGGCGGTTTCCAGTGGATCAACGGTGCCGACGCCGACCGCAACGTGCTGACCTTTGTCCGTTGGGATACCGAGGGCAACCCGCTGGTCTGCGCCGTCAACTTCTCCGGCGGCCCGCACAAGGAGTACGCACTGGGAGTGCCGTCCGCCGGTGCGTGGACCGAGGTGCTGAACACAGACTCCGAGGAGTACGGCGGATCGGGTGTCCTCAACGGCGGCACGCTGGCCGCGGAGGACGAAGGCATAGACGGCCAGCCGGCCACCCTGACGGTTACGCTGCCTCCGCTGGGCGCCGCGTACTTCCGCCCGTCGGATTCCAGCGTGATCACTACGCCCGCCGCAGCCAGGGCCAAAGCCACTGAGGCTGAATCCATCTTTGCTGGGCCCACGGCTGCTGAAACGCAGGCTGCTGGGACGCAGGCTGCTGCACCCGGCGTTGCTGAAACGAAGGGCGCTGAGCCAACGGCTAAGACGGGGAAGTCGGCCTTGCCCGGCGGGCCCCTCGTCTGAGTCCCGGCGGTGCGCTGACGTGAGCCCCGGCGGACCGCAGGTCTGAGACCCGGCCGAGGTCCCCGAGCGGGCGGGTTTCACTAGACGGAGGCCCCGGAATCCCTGAGGATTCCGGGGCCTCCCGGCGTTGCTGTGGCCCAGTTGGCATTCCGCCAAGGTAGTGGTAGAGTTTATTTCCGCGCCGCTCCCCGGAGCGAGTCGGCAAGTTGATCCGGAAGCCACAGGCTGTGCCGGACGGAAACCGCCGATTTGACTCGGATGAAGCGAGCGGGTAAGTTTGAAAAGTTGCTCCGGAGCGATCCTGAATGTTTGGTTTGGGTGGTGCCGGGTGTGTCTGTTGTTTGAGAACTCAATAGTGTGCCAAGTTTATTGATACCGATTTTTTATGAATTGGTTGGATTGGCCGGGCTGTCCACGTTCGTGGGTGGTCTGGTTTTTACAGCTGGTTTCAAATTTTGTGCAGCCGGGTGTGGTGTTATTTCCATTGTGCCTGGTTGTGTCTGTTTTACTTCAACGGAGAGTTTGATCCTGGCTCAGGATGAACGCTGGCGGCGTGCTTAACACATGCAAGTCGAACGATGATCCGGTGCTTGCACCGGGGATT
>NZ_JBHTSL010000085.1:0-18582 GCF_042795115.1 Arthrobacter sp. NPDC056493
GACCACAGCCGCGGCGGCCGCCAAGGCCGGGCCCGGAACTAACGGGCCCGGCCTTCGCCGTCCCCGGCGAACACAGAACCCCGTTCCATATGGAGCAGCGGGATAGGATACCTAGGTGACTGACCCGACCCCCGCCGCCTCCGGCACCGCGCCCGCTCCGCTGTTCGGTGCCTCCGATATCCGCAGGCTGGCCGGAGAGATCGGCGTCCGCCCCACCAAAACACTTGGCCAGAATTTCGTCATCGACGGCAACACCATCCGCAGGATCGTGACCGCGGCCGGCATCGGCCCGGACGAGACGGTCCTCGAAATCGGGCCCGGGCTGGGGTCGCTGACGCTGGGGCTCCTCGACTCCGCCAAGGCGGTGGTCGCCGTCGAAATTGACCCCGTCCTTGCTGCGAAGCTGCCGGAGACCATCCGGCAATGGCGGCCAGAGTCCGCCAACGACTTCCACCTGGTCCTCGCCGACGCCATGAAGGTGACCGAACTGCCGGCCGAGCCCACGGCGCTTGTGGCCAACCTGCCCTACAACGTTGCGGTGCCGGTGGTGCTCCACCTGCTGCAGCACTTCCCGTCCATCCGGCACGGCCTCGTCATGGTCCAGGACGAAGTGGCCGACCGGCTGGCCGCCGAACCGGGATCCAAGATTTACGGGGTGCCCTCGGTCAAGGCCGCGTGGTACAGCAGCATGCGCAAGGCCGGCATCATCGGCATGAATGTATTCTGGCCTGCACCCAAAATCCAGTCCGGCCTCGTGGCCTTCACCCGGCGCGAGCCGCCGGCCACCACCGCCAGCCGCAAGGAGGTTTTCGCCGTCATTGATGCTGCCTTCGCGCAACGCCGTAAGACGCTCCGGGCAGCCCTGGCAGGCTGGGCCGGCAGCGCCGCCGAAGCGGAACGCTGCCTCGTCGCGGCCGGGGTGGACCCCACCGCTCGCGGCGAAGTGATCGATATCGCTGCGTTCGCGAGGATCGCCGAAGCCCGCAACGCCTCGGACGACTGATGGCGCTCCACGGCCTGAGGGGCCGCTTTGCGGCGAGGACCGTCCGGGTCAAGGCTCCGGGCAAGGTCAACGTCTCGCTGGACGTCGGGCCGCTGCGGCCGGACGGGTACCACTCTGTGGCAAGCGTCTACCTGGCGGTGTCGCTGTATGAGGAAGTCGCGGCCACCAGCACAACATCCGACGGCATCACCGTCAGCATCAGCCCCGACAGTACGCTGGACCTCGACGGGGTGGACATCCCGCTCGACGGACGGAACCTCGCCTACAAGGCAGCGGCCATCATGGCCGACGTGTCCGAACACTCCACCGGCGTGCACCTTGAAATCACCAAGCGGGTGCCCGTGGCGGGCGGCATGGGTGGTGGGTCCGCGGATGCTGCCGCCACCCTCCTGGCCTGCGACGCGTTGTGGAACAGCGGCCTGTCCCGGGACGAACTCGCCCAGCTCGCCGCCGAGCTCGGGGCTGACGTTCCCTTCGCTCTCCTGGGCGGCACGGCCGTGGGGCTGGGCGTGGGCGATGACCTGTCGCCTGCGCTGGCAAAGGCCCAGATGGACTGGGTTCTGGTCACGGCAGAGTACGGACTGTCCACCCCGGACGTTTTCCGCACCCTCGACCGGCTCCGCGATGCCGAGGGCCTGGACATCGAGGAGCCCTCGGCGGTGGACCCGAAGATCCTGCAGGCCCTGCGCAGCGGCGACGCCAATGCGCTGAGCAGGGTGCTGGTCAATGACCTCCAACGTGCGTCCATCGACCTCGCTCCCGGGCTCCGGGACACCCTCGGCCTGGGAGAATCCTGCGGGGCCATTGCCGGGATCGTTTCCGGCTCCGGACCCACCGTGGCCCTGCTGGCACACAATCCGGAGGCGGCGGAAAACCTCGCCGGGGAGCTCCAGCACAAGGGCCTCAATGCACTGGCCGTCCATGGCCCCGTGCCCGGCGCCCGCATCATCTCCGATACGCTCCTTTAATACTTTCCACCAACACACCAGAAAGCAGTTCCCCGTGGCACACCTGCTCGGCGGCGAGAACCTCACGGTTTCGTTTGCAACCCGTACCGTCCTCGACGGCATTACCCTCGGCCTGGAAGAGGGCGACCGGATCGGCATGGTGGGCCGCAACGGTGACGGCAAGTCGACCCTTATGCGGCTGCTGGCGATGCGTTCCACCCCGGATTCCGGCCGGGTGACCAAGCGCGGCGATGTCAACATCGGCTACCTGGACCAGAGCGATGTGCTCGACGCCGACCTCACGGTGGGTGCAGCGATCGTGGGCGACCAGGCCGACTATGAATGGGCCCGCAATCCCCGGATCCGCGAGATCATGGGCGGACTGGTGTCCGACGTCGACTGGCACGCCAACGTGCACGCGCTCTCCGGCGGGCAGAAGCGGCGCGTGGCGCTGGCCAAGCTGCTGATCGAGGACCACGACGTCATCATGCTCGACGAGCCCACCAACCACCTCGACGTCGAAGGCGTCGCCTGGCTGTCCCGGCACCTGAAGACCCGCTGGCGGGCCAACCAGGGCGCCTTCCTCGTGGTCACCCACGATCGCTGGTTCCTGGACGAGGTCTGCACCAAGACCTGGGAAATCCACGACGGCATCATGGACCCTTTCGACGGCGGCTATGCCGCGTATGTGCTGGCCCGCGCCGAACGTGACCGCGCAGCGTCCGTGATGGAAAGCAAGCGCCAGCAGCTCGTCAAGAAGGAACTCGCCTGGCTGCGCCGCGGTGCACCGGCCCGCACAGCCAAGCCCAAATTCCGGATCGAGGCGGCCAACGCCCTGATCGCCGACGTACCCGAGCCGCGGGACTCCACGGCCCTGAGCAAGATGGCCACTGCCCGGCTCGGAAAGGACGTCCTGGACCTCGAGCACGTCTCCCTGGACCTCCTGGGAGGTGATGACGGGCAGAAGCTTTTCGATAACATCACGCTGCGGCTTGCGCCGGGCGAGCGGCTGGGCCTGGTAGGCGTCAACGGCGCGGGCAAGACCACCCTGCTGAAGCTCCTCAACGGCGAGATTCGGCCAACCTCCGGGAAGTTCAAGCGAGGCAAGACGGTGGTCACCGCGGTCCTCACCCAGGAGGTCAAAGAGCTCGACGACGTCTCGGACCTGCGCGTGATCGAAGTGATCGAGCGCGAAAAGCGCTCCTTCAACGTCGGCGGCAAGGAATTCACCGCCGGGCAGCTGGTGGAGCAGCTGGGCTTCACCAACGAGAAGCAGTGGACCCCGGTCAGGGACCTCTCCGGTGGCGAACGCCGGCGGCTGCAGCTGCTGCGCCTGCTCGTGGGTGAGCCGAACGTGCTGATGCTTGACGAACCGACCAACGACCTCGACACCGACACCCTCGCCGCCGTCGAAGACGTCCTGGACGGCTGGCCCGGCACGCTCGTGGTGGTCAGCCACGACCGGTACCTTCTGGAACGGGTGACGGACCACCAGATGGCCTTGCTGGGCGACGGCAAGATCAGGGCCCTCCCGCGCGGCGTGGACCAGTACCTCGAACTCCGCGAGAATGCCCTCGCCGGCTCCACGGTTGCCGGCGGCGGGAACCCGGTCACCGGCCCGTCCGCCACCGGGGCGGCGGCCCTGGCCGGACCGTCCGAGGCCGAAAAGCGCGACGCCCGCAAGGCCAAAAATCGCATCGAACGGCAGCTTGGCAAGCTCGAACAGCAGGAGAAGAAACTCCACGAGCAGATGGTGAAAAGCACCGCCGACTCCGACTTCGACGCCCTCGCCGAGCAGAACAAAAAGCTGAAGACCCTGGCCGAAGAACGCGAAGCCCTGGAACTCGAGTGGCTCGAGGCCCTGGAAGTCCTCGGCGAGTAGCCGGTTCCGGGTTTTTGGCCAGACATTGGCCGCTAAAGGCGGGAACCCTGACGGCGGTCTGCCGGGCTCAGGGCTCGCTGCGGAGTTCCGGCTCCTTTTTGAGACCGGTCAGGCCGTTCCAGGCCAGGTTCACGAGGTGGGCGGCGACGGCCCGTTTGTCGGGCTGGCGGGCGTCCTGCCACCACTGCCCCGTCATCGCCACCATGCCCACGAGCATCTGCGCGTACATGGCGCCGTCGGCTGCGCTGAATCCACGGCGGGCGAACTCGTCGGCCAGGATGTGTTCAACGCGGGCCGTCACGTGCGAGAGCAGGGTGGAAAAGGCGCCTTCGGGCTGTGACGGGGGAGCGTCACGCATGAGGATGCGGAATCCGTCGGTGCGTTCCTCGATGTAGGTGAGCAGGGCCAGGGCGGCGCGTTCCACGAGGACGCGCGGCTTGGCTTCGTCGGCCAGGGCGTCGTTGATGGCGGCGAGCAGGATGCGGAACTCGTACTCGACGACCTGCGTGTACAGGCCCTCCTTCGAGCCGAAGTGCTCGTAGATCACCGGTTTGGAAACGCCTGCAGCGGCAGCGATTTCTTCGATGGTGGTGCCGTCCAGGCCCCGCAACGCGAACAGTGCCCGGCCTACCTCGATGAGCTGGGACCGGCGCTGGGGCCCGGTCATCCGCGACCGGGGGATGCGCCCCGCCGCCGCTTCGGGCCTTGCTGGCAGTTTCCCCGGACCGTCAGTCGTCCCTGTGCTGTTTCTCACGGTCCAATCATGCCTTACGTCAAGCGGCGGGCAGGGGCGACGGCGGGTCCCGGCGCGCTGCCCCAGCCGGAGCCGGCGCACCCGAAGCGCCGAGGTCGCACGAGCATCAACGTTCGTGGCAGAATTGGTTCTCGTGCCCAGGCTAAACGCCGGGCATGGTCCGCTCTGGTGTAATGGCAGCACCCCGGCCTTTGGAGCCGTGGAGTATAGGTTCGAATCCTATGGGCGGAACAGCTGCATCAGAGGTGTCCAGTAGGATGAACCCTGTTGCCGGTTCCGGGCACAGGTTCGGACACCGCCGCGCAGGCAGCCGCGGATGCAGTACAGCGCAACCGAGCAAGGAGAGCCCGTACGTGAGCCCCGAGAAATCCGGCCCAGCCGCCGTTATCGTCCTAGCTGCAGGTGCCGGTACCCGGATGAAATCCCGTACCCCCAAGATCCTCCACGAAATCGGCGGCCGTTCCATGGTTGGCCACGCCCTGCTTGCTGCCCGCAGCATCAGCCCCGAGCGCCTGGCCCTGGTGGTCCGGCACGAGCGGGACCGCGTCGCCGCGCACCTGACCGAACTCGATCCGGACGCCCTGATCGTGGACCAGGACGAGGTTCCCGGCACCGGCCGCGCGGTCGAAGTTGCCCTCGAAGCCTTGGACGCCAAGGAACCTGTCGCCGGAACGGTCGTGGTGACGTACGGCGATGTCCCGCTGCTGACGGGTGAAATGCTCGCCGAGCTGGTGTCCACACATGAGCGCGAGGGCAACGCGATCACGGTGCTCACCGCGATCCTGGACGACGCCACCGGCTACGGTCGCATTCTTCGCGGCGAAGACGGCACCGTGACCGGCATCCGCGAGCACAAGGACGCCACCGACGCCGAGCGTGCGATCCGTGAGATCAACTCCGGCATCTACGCCTTTGACGCTGCTGTCCTCCGGGACGCCCTCGTCCACGTCACCACCGACAACTCGCAGGGCGAAAAGTACCTGACCGACGTCCTCGGGCTCGCCCGCGTGGCCGGCGGCCGCGTGGCCGCCGTCGTCACGGCCGACCGCTGGCAGGTGGAGGGCGCCAACGACCGCGTGCAGCTCGCCGCCCTCGGCGCCGAGCACAACCGCCGGACCGTGGAAGCCTGGATGCGCGCCGGTGTTACCGTCGTCGACCCTTCCACCACCTGGATCGATTCCACGGTGACCCTGGCTGAGGACGTCCGGATCCTGCCCAACACCCAGCTGCACGGCACCACCACGGTGGCGAGGGACGCCGTCGTCGGCCCCGACTCCACGCTGACCGATGTCAGCATCGGTGAGGGCGCCAAGGTGACCCGGACCCACGGTTCCGGTGCAGAGATCGGTGCGGGGGCCAGCGTTGGCCCCTTCACCTACCTGCGCCCGGGAACGGTCCTGGGCGAGACGGGCAAGATCGGCGCCTTCTACGAAACCAAGAACGTCAGGATCGGCCGCGGCTCCAAGCTGTCCCACCTGGGCTACGCCGGGGACGCCGAAATCGGCGAGGACACCAACATCGGCTGCGGCAACATCACGGCGAACTACGACGGCGAGAAGAAGCATCGCACGGTGATCGGCTCTGGCGTGCGCACCGGCTCCAACACAGTATTCGTCGCTCCGGTCACGGTGGGGGACGGCGCCTACAGCGGCGCCGGAGCCGTGATCCGCAAGGACGTGCCTGCGGGTGCACTGGCGCTCTCCATGGCAGCTCAGCGCAACGCCGAAGGCTGGGTCACCGCCAACCGTCCCGGCACGCTGTCCGCGGAACTGGCAGAAGCCGCCGCGGCCCGCGAAAGCCGCACTGATTCCCCAAATTCCCCCGCATCTACAGAAGAGGGCTAGCAACCATGACCGAAATTACGGCTCGCGGCGAGAAGAAACTGGTGCTCGCCGCAGGGCGTGCACACCCGGAGCTTGCCCGGGAGATCGCCAAGGAGCTGGGCACGGAACTGCTGCCTGTGGACGCCTACGACTTCGCCAACGGCGAGATCTATGTCCGCGCCGGGGAGAGCGTCCGCGGAACGGACGCCTTCGTCATCCAGGCGCACCCCGCACCACTGAACAACTGGCTCATGGAACAGCTGATCATGATCGATTCGCTGAAGCGGGCTTCCGCCAAGCGGATCACCGTTGTTTCACCGTTCTACCCGTACTCACGCCAGGACAAGAAGGGCCGCGGCCGCGAGCCCATCTCCGCCCGCCTCGTGGCCGACATGTACAAGACCGCCGGTGCTGACCGCATCATGAGCGTGGACCTGCACACCTCGCAGATCCAGGGCTTCTTCGATGGGCCGGTGGATCACCTCATGGCCATCCCGCTGCTCGCCGACTACATCCGCACCCGCGTCAGCGCCGACAACATCACCGTGGTCTCGCCGGACACCGGCCGCGTGCGCGTGGCTGAACAGTGGGCCGAGCGCCTCGGCGGTGCGCCGCTGGCGTTCGTCCACAAGAGCCGCGACCTGACAGTGCCCAACCAGGCCGTGTCCAAGACCGTGGTGGGCCAGATTGAGGGCCGCACCTGCGTCCTGATCGATGACATGATCGACACCGGCGGAACCATCTCCGGCGCTGTGCAGGTGCTAAAGAACGCCGGCGCCAAGGATGTCATCATCGCCGCCACGCACGCGGTGTTCTCCGACCCCGCAGCCCGTCGCCTCTCCGAGTCCGGTGCCCGCGAAGTGGTGGTCACCAACACGCTGCCCATCAACCCGGAGAAGCGGTTCCCGCAGCTCACCGTCCTGTCCATCGCGCCGCTCATCGCCCGGGCCATCCGGGAAGTGTTCGACGACGGATCGGTCACCAGCCTGTTCGACGGCAACGCCTGACGGCGCTGTTTGAGTTCCGCCCGTTGAGCTTGCCGAAACCCGAAGCACCGGGTTCCGGCAAGCTCAACCAGCGGTGCCAAGAAAGTGCTCGTTTTCAGTAAACGGGCGCAACGCTGGTAAGCTTCTTCCCGATACCTTGGCGAGGGAGAGCACCTCCGGAATTCCGGACTGCTGGTCTCCGTTATCGACTGGGTCTGAACCACCCTTCTGGTGGGGCCGCCTTCGGGCCGCCCGGCGTTGAAGGTCACTCCAGACCTCCGCCCTTGCTGAACCAACCATCCACCAGGAGATTCACATGTCTGAGCAGAAGCTCGCAGCAGAAGCACGCACCGAATTCGGCAAGGGTTTCGCCCGCCGCGCCCGCGCCGCCGGCCAGATCCCCGCCGTGATCTACGGCCACGGCGCAGAGCCCATCCACATCACCCTGCCGGCCAAGGCCACCACCCTGGCTGTCCGCACGGCCAACGCCCTGCTGTCCCTGGACCTCAACGGTGAAGGCCACCTGGCACTCGTCAAGGATGTCCAGCGCGACCCGATCAAGCAGATCATCGAGCACATCGACCTCCTGACCGTCCGCCAGGGCGAGAAGGTCACCGTTGACGTTCCCGTACACGCCGTCGGTGAGACCGCCCCGGGCACCGTGCACAACCTGGAACTGACCGTCGTCTCCCTCGAGGCCGAGGCAACCCACCTGCCCGAGGCCGTCGAGGTCAACATCGAGGGCCGCGCCGCCGGCGAGCACATCCACGCCTCCGATCTCGTGCTCCCCAAGGGTGCCGTCCTGCTGACCGACGCCGAGGCCCTGGTGGTCAACATCTCCGAGGCCGCAGCACCGGCTGAGGGAGAAGAGGGCGAAGCTGAGGAAGCCGCCGCTGAAGAGGCTCCGGCCGCAGAAGCTGCTGCCGAGTAATTCGGGCACAACCCTTCCCGCGCCATATCCGGCGCGGACCGGTGGCCGGGTCCTTTTCGGGCCCGGCCACTGCCGTCCCTGACCACTTGCGGGCAAACCCCGCCTTTAGGATTGATTCATGACTGACACCTGGCTGATCGTAGGCCTTGGCAACCCCGGACCCGAGTACAGCGGCAACCGGCACAACGTCGGCCAGATGGTGCTGGACGGGCTGGCCGGACGGATCGGCGGGAAGTTCAAGGCCCACAAGGCCAGGGCCCTCGTCCTCGAAGGCCGGCTGGGCATCGGCGGCCCCCGCGTAGTGCTGGCGAAGCCCGGCACCTACATGAACGTCTCCGGCGGGCCGGTGTCCGCGCTCGCCAGGTTTTACGACGTCGGGCCCTCCCGAGTGGTGGCGGTCCATGACGAGATCGACATCCCCTTTAATACGGTGAAGCTGAAGATCGGCGGCGGCGAGGGAGGGCACAACGGCCTCCGGGACATCTCCAAGGCCCTCGCCACCAAGGACTACCTGCGGGTCCGGGTGGGAGTCGGCCGTCCGCCGGGGCGGATGGACACCGCAGACTACGTGCTGCGGGACTTCGGCACCGCTGAAAAGAAGGAATTGCCCTTCCTGCTCGATGATGCCGCCGACGCCGTCGAGCTCCTGGTCAGGGAGGGCCTGACAGCCGCCCAGCAGCAGTTCCACACCGCCAAGGTGTAGCGCCTTCCGCCACGGTTTTTCCTCCCCGCCGCACCTACCTCAAGGTCGCATCAAGGTCTGCGAAATGTGAACGCAGTGCCCTATATCCCTGCAAAGTAACGGGGTAGTCTTCTTTCTAAGCGGGGGAGGCGACGGAGCCTTCATCCTGCCGGGCGGGATGTAAGGAAAAGTTCATGTCAATTGAGCCACTGAGCTGGGGACGTGGGTCTACGGCGGGCGTGCTGGCGGGACCGGCGGGCGTTGCGGGCGGAACGGACCTCCAACGTTGGTCCGTTCCGGCGCGCAGCGCAGACCTTGACGCCATCCGCACTGCGCTCACAGATCCCGAGTCCCTGGGCGTCGTCATCACAGGTGCCCGCGGTGTAGGGAAATCCTCGCTCGCCCGCACCGCCGTCGCGGAGCTGGGTCCAGACGTCTGGGCGCTTCAGCTGCGCAGCCCCCTGACCGGCTCGCAAACCTCGTACGGCTGCCTCGCGTTCCTCCTGGCCCGGCTTCCGCAGTCGGCGCTGGCTTCCCCCACCGCCATCCTCCAAGGCATCACTTCCCTGATCCGGTCCGACGCCGCGGGCCGGGACTGCGTCATCACCCTGGATACCACCGGCCAGATCGATGACATGAGCGCCGGCGTCATCCTCAACATCATGCTGACGCACACTGCCCGCGTCATCGCCATCGCGCCCAGCACCAGCGACCTTCCGGCGGACTTCCACTGGCTGCTCACCGACCGGCGGCTGACGGAAGCCCGGCTGGAAAACCTCAACGAACTGCAGACCCGGCAGGTCCTGCTGACGCTGCTGGGCCACCGCGTCTCGGCCTCGCTCGTGAGCACCTACCACGCCATCGTGGGCGGCAACCCGCTCCTGCTCAAGGCACTCGTCACAGAGCAGCAGCAGTCAGGAAACCTCGTCCTGTCCGATTCCGTCTGGACCCTGCGGGACAGGGTGGTGCTCGACGGCGCCACCGGGCTGGATGACATCGTCCGGTCCCGCTGGACCCGGGAAGAGCCGGAAACCCGCGAGGTCATCGAGATGCTTTCCTGCGCCCGGCGTGTGCCGCTGGCCCGGCTGTCCGAAATCTACGGCACCGCCACCGTGGCCGACATGGAAGATGCCGGGCTGCTGACGGTCGCCGACGCCGGGGACCGCTGGGTCTCCCTGCGGGAACAGTACCTTGGGGACGTGGTGCGCTCATGGCTGAGCATCTCCCGCCGTCGTGAACTCCGGACCCTGTTGCTGGGCGGCCACGAACCCGAGCTGTCCGCCCTGACCATGGAGGAGCGGATCGAGTTCGCCGCCTGGACCAGGGAATGCCAGGCCGAACTCAGCCCTGCCATGGCGGTGGCCGCCGCGGAGGCAGCGGTGCAGCTCTTTGACCCGCGGTTCGCGATCTCGTGCGTTGAAGGCATCACGAAGACCGACGACGTCTGGGTGGAAGCGCAGCTGCACAAGGCAACCGCCTACCTGCTGCTCGACCTGCCGGTGCAGGCCATGTCCGCGCTGGAGGACATTTCCCAGGGACAGCTGGACGCGCTCGATGAGGAGGCCTTCGCCCGCGTGGTGGCAGCCAAGATCCGGGTCATGGTCTGGCTGCCCGAGCTGTGCGACAAAGTGCCGGACGAGCTGGCAGCTGCGCGGAAGCGGCTGGGCGTTGCCGTGGGGGTGGCCTCCAGCTGGCCCGATCCGCTGGGCACGGCCGCCGACGCCATTACCCTGGCCGAATTCGAATACAAGTCCTTCGTCGGCGATTACGCCTCCATGGTCGCGGAGCTGGAGGAGGCGATCGACCCCGCGGTCAACAAGGACCCCGGCTTCAGGATCCAGGCAGCACTGCTCCTGATGCACGCCCTGTCGGCCGTCGGCCGGGAAATGGACGCCCTCCAGCTGATGCGCCGCGTCGGCGGACAGCTTTCGGATGCCGGGCCGCTGACGGGCTTGCGGGAACGCTTCGCAATGACGGCGTTCAACGTCCTGCTGCAGGCCGGCCAGTGGAAGCGGTGCCTGGAACTCGTCGGCCCGCCCAAGGGGCAGGAGGAGCGCCGGCTGGCCTACCGGACGTCCGCCACGGAACTGGCAGCCGGCATCGCCTACGTTTTCTCAGGCCGCGGTGCGGTGGCCCTGGATTCGCTGCTGTCCGCCGTCGCCCAGCTCGAGCTCCGCCCAGTGCTGAACATGCTGCAGGCCGCCTACGCCGCCACGGCCTTCGCCTACGCCCAGATCGGCAACGCCGGGCAGGCACACAAGTACCTCGACAAGCTCCGCGGCGTGCGCGGCCACTGCAACTTCGGCACGCTGTTCGTCACCGAGTTCTGTGCCGACATGGCGGGCCGGTGGCTGGGGGACACCGACGCCGTGAAGCGCCTCCTCGAGGCAGCACACCGCGACATCGACGCCGGCCGGTACACGCTGGCGGGCATCAGCCTGCTCGGAGCCACCGTAAACGGGACTGATGAGGACTTCCGCCTGATGGAGGAGGTGGCAGGCCGCCGCCAGGGGACCCTCGCCGAGATCTCACGCCTCGTCGCCGTGGGCACCCGCACCAAGGACGCCAAGGTCCTCTTGGAAGGCGCCCACCTGTGCGCCGAACTGGAGCTCGACGCCGTGGAGGCCCGGTGCGTTGCGCTCGCTGTCGACTTTGCCCGCCACTCCGGGGATTCTGCCTCCGCCCGCGTTGCCCAGGCCCGGCTGGACACCCTCACCGCCACGGTGCCCAGCCTGCCGATCGTTCCCAGCAGCGGAAGCCCGCTCCTTACCGCGCGTGAACGCCAGATTTCCCGTCTGGCCGGAAGGGGCGTGTCCAACCGCGACATCGCCCTGGAGATGGGCGTATCCGTCCGAACGGTGGAGGGCCACCTGTACCAGGTCTTCACCAAGCTCGGCGTGACATCCAGGGGTGATCTGCCTGGCCTTGTCTAACAGCTCCACACCAAACAGCGCTTCGCCCAACACTTCGTCCCACGGCGTCTCGTCCAACGGCCGCGGTGCCAAGGCGGAACCGGAACTCCGCCAGCTGACCGGCCGCCGTGAAGCGATTGAGCATGTCTGCACCATCATCCGCAGCCGTGCCAGCCAGGCCGTCTACCTGATGGCGGGCCCCGGCGTCGGGAAAACATCGGTGACGGATGCCGTGCGCGAGAAGCTCGCGGCAGAGATGACAGTGCTCCGCATCCACGGCAGCTCCTCGCTGGCAAAAGTCCCCTACGGCGTGCTGGCGCCGTACACCTCCGGGCTCGCCCCCGAGGAAGCAGACTCGCCGGTCGCGGTGCTGCGGGCCGTCTGGGCCCACTTCCAGGAGCTGAAGGGGAGCCGCGGCCTCAAAGGGGGCGCCGACGCCCCTGTCCTCCTGGTGGTGGACGACGCCCACCACCTCGACGACGCCACGGCCAGCATGGTGGTGGACATGACCTCTGCCGGCTGGGCGACCGTTCTGGCCGCCGGGCGGCCGCGGCCGGGCCTGCCCCAGGCACTGAACCAGCTTTGGTATGACGGCCTGGCGGAACGCATCGATCTCCGGCCGCTCAGCGGCGATCAGGTCAGGGAAGTCGTGGAACACACTCTGCAGGGGACGGTACCCGTGAGCACCGTCCAGTCGCTGTGGTCCGCTTCAGGCGGCAACCCGCTGCTCCTCGACTGCCTGCTGAGCGACGCAACAGCCGACGGTACCCTGGTCCAGCGGAACGGGATCTGGGTGCTGCTCGGACCGTTGCCGGCGGACGGACCCAGGCTTTCGGACCTCGTGGTCAAGGATCTCCTCCGGAGACCGCCGGAGGAGCAGGATGCGCTCAAAGTGATCGCCCTGGCCGAGCCCGTGCCCAGGGGCCTGATCGAGGACGTCTGCGGCGGCGGCGTCGTGCGTTCCCTGCTGGACAACCAGGTGGTGACCGAATCAGCCGCGACGCACACCGAGCTGAGCCTTACGCACCCGATCCTGGGCGAATCGACGCGGCGCCAGGTGTCCGTCTCGCGGAGCCTGCAGCTGCGGCAGAAGCTTGATGCCCACCTGGATCCGGCCGCCGCCAGCGCGGAAGGCAGGCTGCGGCTGGTCGAGTGGTCGCTGGAATGCGGTCTCGAGGTGCCGGACCGGGACCTGCTGGACGCCGCCCTGCTGGCTGCGACCACGTTCAACAACGCCGGCTCCCGGCTCATGGCCAGCCACGTCCGGGCACCGGAGTTGCAGGCCCACGCGCTCGCCATCACGGCGCGGGCCCACTTCAACGAAGGCAAGTACCGCGAGGCCGCCGAACTCCTCGACGGCTGCTGGCTTAACCTGGCGGGGGATCCGGAAGCGCCGCAGGTCCTCATGCTCAGGGCGTCATCCCATCTGGCGCTGGGTAAGTCCGTGACGTCGCTCAGGGCTGAATCGCGCCACCGGCTGGAGGAGGCCGGGATCGCCCCGGACGCTGCCTGGCAGGACAGGATCCACGGCCTGCTGGAGATGACTGCCGCCGGTGACCACGAAGGCATCAGCGCTGTCATCGCGGCGCTGGGGACCGCGGATCCGGAGTCTGCACCGGGTGTCGAAGCAACACTGCACGCCGTGGCGCAGGCACTGCTTGCCCAAACGCTGGTGGCCGCCGGACGGTCGCACCAGGCCCACGCCGCCGCGCTGGCGGCCGGCCCCTACCTGCCGGCGCTTGGCGGTGGCCTCTATTTCTTCAACGAGTTCGTCCTGACCCGGCTGGCGATCAGCACCCTCGCTGCCGGCAACTGGGAGTCTGCCGAGCATGAGCTGTCCGGTTACCCTGCGGAACGCACCGAGGGCGCTTCGACCTTCGGCGGCGGGATCCAGGCACTGCGCGGCCTGGGACTGCTGCGGCAGGGCCAGCTGGAGCGCGCCTACCAGGTCCTCCTGCCCGCAGTCGAAGCCCTCCGCGTCAATGACCCGCTGCAGGAGTTCAGGTTCGGCTCGTCGCTTGCCTTCTACGCCGCAGCACGGCTGGGCGACACCGCCCAGGCGAAGCGGCTCGAACAGGACTTCATTTCGGCCCGGCACGCCAGCGGACCCGGCTGCGATGCCGTCGCGGAGGCCTATGCTGCCGCCGCGGCTGAACACCTCGACCGGAAGGGCAGCGGGCTGGACAGGCTCCGTGAACTCGCGGGTTCCGAGTCCGTTGCGGACCATCCCGGAACGAGGATGGAGTGCCTCATCCTTTGCTCGGATCTCGGCGAGCGGTCGCTGGCACCGGAACTCGCCGCCCTCGCCGCCACCGTTGAGGGCCGGTGGGCAGCCGGCTGGCGGCAGCTGGCCCAGGCCTGGGCCTCGGAGGACGCCGACGTTCTGATGGACACGGCCGCAGCCCTCGAGGAAGCCGGGCTGCTGAACCTCGCGCGCGAAGCGTACGCCAGGGCCGGCGCCCTGCTGGACGCCGCGGGCGAGCGGCGCCGTGCCCGCCAGGCGATCGCCCATCGGGAGAAGTGCGACCAGGAACTCGGCGAGCGGTTCCGGGAAAGCCCGTTTGTCGCCTCCGTTCCGAGTGTCCACCTGACCCGCCGCGAGCGGGACATCGTGGAGCTGGCGGTGCAGGGCCTCTCCGACCGCGAGATTGCCCAGCAGCTGATGGTGTCCGTACGGACCGTCGAGGGGCATCTGTACCGCAGCTACGTCAAGCTCGGCGTCCGCCGGCGTGACGAGCTCGCGCTGGCCCTTCCGAAGAAGTAGCGCTTCCCAGGCTGTTTTTTCTGGCCCCCCCCGGGGCAAATTCCGCGCCGTTGCACGCCGGACCGCGCCACCTGCGGGAACCAGTAGTTAAGTACTCAGAAAAACGAGTACCGGGTACTGGTGCCGCGGGCGCCAGTACGCGATTAACTATTAGTGGCAGCGGAAGCAGGGCTGATCTCCCCCCGAAGCTGCCACCAGATTTTCCAGGTCTCGCACCAGATTTCCGGCCCTCGGGGTCCGGGCAAGGCGGGGCCGGCGACGTCAGAGCCTTCTGAGACCGAGGCTCTCCCCCCAGCCGTCGCCGGCCCTTACAAGTAGTCCGCAACCAGCGAATATCCAACTGCATGATAAGGGCGGCCCGCAGCGACGGGGGCCGCCCTTCGCATGTGCCCGGTCAGGCAGGCACCGGTCAGTCAGGCACCGGTCAGGCAGCCCGGTCCTGCCCATGCTCCGGCCGAACGTGCTGTGGGACAATTGAGAGGTACCTCAAGGCACCCAAGGAGTCCCATTGGCCGTAGTATCAACGCCAACCACGCTGACGCGTGCCCTTTCTGCGATGGACAATGCCGAGGTCCTGCGGATCCGCAACGACTTTCCCGTGCTGAACCAGACGGTCAACGGCCGCCCGCTCATCTATCTTGACTCCGGCGCCACCTCGCAGAACCCGCTGAGCGTGATCGAGGCGGAACAGGAGTTCTACGAACAGCGCAACGCTGCCGTACACCGCGGAGCCCACCACCTTGCCGTCGAGGCCACCGAGGTCTTCGAGGACGCCCGGCAGACAGTCGCCGACTTTGTCGGGTCGGACTATGCGGAAATCGTCTGGACCTCCAACGCCACCGAGGGCCTGAACGTCATCAGCTATGCGCTGTCGAACGCCGCCCTGTGGGCAGCCCAGGGGCGCGGTGACTCGAAGCTGCGGGACCTCGCACTGGGGCCGGGCGACGAAATCGTGGTCACCGAAATGGAACACCACGCAAACCTGATTCCCTGGCAGGAACTGGCCTACCGGACAGGCGCCACCCTGCGGCACATCCCGCTGGACGACGCCGGGGTGCTGCGGATGGATGAGGCAGCGGACATCGTGGGGGAGCGCACCCGGCTGCTGGCGTTCACCCACGCCTCGAACGTGCTGGGCACCATCAACCCCGTCCGCGAACTCGTCGCCCTCGCCCGGCGGGCAGGTGCCCTGGTGGTGCTGGATGCCTGCCAGTCGGCGCCGCACCTCACCCTGGACGTCAAGCAGCTGGATGTCGACTTCGCGGTGTTTTCCGGCCACAAGATGCTGGGACCCACCGGCGTCGGTGTGCTGTACGGCAAGCAGGAGCTCCTGGACGTGCTCCCGCCGGTCCTGACCGGCGGTTCCATGATCACCACGGTGACCATGGAACGCGCGGAGTACCTCCCCGCGCCACAGCGGTTCGAGGCCGGGACCCAGAAGATTTCGCAGGCAGTGGCCCTTGCCGCCGCGGTCAACTATCTGACGGAAACCGGCATCGACCGGGTGCACCGGTGGGAGTCCGAACTTGGCCAGCGCATGGTGGCAGGCCTGGAAGCCATCGACGGCGTCCGCGTGCTGGGTCCGGCCGCCGGCCAGGACCGGATCGGCCTGGCGGCCTTTGACGTTGCCGGTGTCCACGCGCACGACGTCGGCCAGTTCCTCGACGCGCGGGGCATCGCCGTCCGCGTGGGCCACCATTGCGCCCAGCCGCTGCACCGCCGTCTTGGCCTGACGGCCACCACCCGGGCCAGCGCCTACTTGTACAACACCACCGACGACGTGGACGAATTCCTGGACGCAGTGTCCGGAGTCCGCGCCTACTTCCGGGCCTAGCCCTCCGACGACTAGCCCCGCTCCCCGACGACAGGTACCTGAGCATGAGCCTCGACCAGCTTTACCAGCAGATCATCCTGGACCACTCCAAGGCCCGGCACGGCAGCGGATTGGCCGCAACGGCCGCTCCGGACGGCGCGTCCACGGGCCAGTCGCACCAGCTCAACCCCGTGTGCGGCGACGAGGTCACCCTGCGTGTGGCCGTGGACCACGGCACGGTCACGCAGTTGGCGTGGGACGGGGCAGGCTGCTCGATCTCCATGGCCTCTGCCTCCGTGCTGAGCGAGCTGGCCGAGGGCATGAGCGTGGACGAACTCCGCTCGGTGATCGGGAACTTCCGCGAGGTCCTGCGGTCCCGCGGAAAAATCCCGGCCGACCCGGAAATCCTGGGCGACGCCGCTGCCTTCGAAGGCGTGGCCCGCTACGCCGCGAGGGTAAAGTGCGCCATGATCTCGTGGGTCGCCGCCGAGGATGCCCTCAACCAGGCAGCCTGACCGCCCGGCCTCAGCGGTCCTGATCGGACCGTTGGAAGACATCCGGCACGCCGTCGCCGTCGTCGTCCCTTGTCTCTTCCGCTTCCAGGCGCCGGTAGTGCCTGTTGCGGGCCTTAAGAACGACGGCGGCCAGCACCGCCGCGGTCAGCGAACCGGTCAGGATGGCCACCTTTGCATGGTCGTCGTGGGCCGAGCCCGGCCCGAAACTCAGTTCCGCGATCAGCAGCGAGACAGTGAAGCCCACGCCGGCCAGGACGGATAGCCCGGCGACGTCGACCCACTTGAGCCCGTCGTCAAGCTGCGCGCGGGTGGTTTTCGTGACCAGGAACGTTGCCCCGAAGACGCCAACGGCTTTGCCCACGACCAGTGCTGCAACGATGCCCACCGCTACCGGGTCGGCCAGTGCGGACGTCAGCCCCGGGGCGCCGCCGAGCGCAACGCCTGCCGAGAAGAACGCGAACACGGGGACCGCAAGACCCGCAGACAGCGGACGGAGCAGGTGTTCCAGGCGTGCAGCCATGCCGGTGCCGCCGCCGTCGCCGGTGGTGCCGCCGGAAGTGATGCTGCCGCCGGCACTGCTGCCTGGGTGGCGCCGGTCCCGCCGCGAGGCTGCCACCGGGACGGTGAAACCGAGCAGGACGCCCGCCACCGTGGCGTGGATGCCGGAGGCGTGCACCAGGACCCACGTGGCAGCCGCGAGCGGCAGGAGCAGGTACCAGCGGGTGATCCGCTTCTGCGCCAGCCAGGCGAAAAGGGCCAGCGGGACAAGGGCGGCGAGCAGCAGGGCCGGCTGGAGCCCGGAGGAGTAGAAGAACGCAATGATGCTGATCGCGATCAGGTCGTCCACCACCGCGAGGGTGAGCAGGAAGGTCCGCAGCGCGGCGGGCAGGTGGGTGTTGATGACCGCCAGCACAGCCAGCGCGAAGGCAATGTCGGTGGCGGTGGGGATGGCCCAGCCCCGGAGGGCCTCGGCCCCCTGGTTCCAGACAATGACGGAGTAAATGATGGCCGGCACGGCGACGCCGCCCACCGCGGCCGTTACCGGGACCACTGCCCGGGATGGCCTGCGCAGGTCGCCGGAAACAAACTCGCGTTTGAGTTCCAGCCCTGCAATGAAGAAGAACAGGGCGAGCAGTCCGTCCGAGGCCCAGTGCCCCACACTGAGCTGCAGGTCCCACGGCTCGTAGCCGAGCTCCAGGTCACGCAGCCTAAAGTAGGCGCCAGCGGCGGGGGAGTTAGCCCAGATCAGCGCGGCTGCTGTGGCGGCCAGGAGAAGTGCGCCACCGAATGTCTCGGTCCGCAGGATGGCCGCTATGCGAAGGTACTCCGGATAGGTGGAGCGGCTGAAGACCCGGAATTTCCGGGAGGGGAGCGGCAGTCTGGGCATCGGGGCTCCTCGGGCTCGGCAAAGTGACCTGCCGACCAGACTTCCCGGCGCACCTTGTGTCCAGCTTATCCGACTGGCGGAGGTCGCTGGGTGTGCATGGCGAAAACCCGTTTGGGCAAGGCCAACACACGGACCCCCAAAACCCCACGCGGGGCGCGCTTACCCAACCCGCCCGGGCCCCGC
>NZ_JBHTSL010000086.1:0-17892 GCF_042795115.1 Arthrobacter sp. NPDC056493
GGTCCCATTCCGAACCCGGAAGCTAAGACCCACAGCGCCGATGGTACTGCACCCGGGAGGGTGTGGGAGAGTAGGTCACCGCCGGACAACCATTAAGGTCGAGGACCCCAACCACCAGGTTGGGGTCCTCCCGCATTTAACACCGGCTTAGCCGCATTCCACCCCAGGCCCCGACAGGCACCACCAACGGGCCCAGTCCCCGAACGCTCCATCACATCCTGCAGCGTTTCCCCAAACCCTCCCGCAGCTTTCGCAGGTTTCCCCCAGACGCGCACTCACATCCCGCAGCGTTTCCCCAAACCCTTCCGCAGATCCTGCACGTTTTCACGAGCCCCGGCGTGTACGCCGGGGCCGGAGCCGCCTAACTGCCTTCTCCCAGGTGGGTCGGACGGGCCTGGTCAACTGGTCCGCACGCTGGTTGTCGCAGTCCCGCCGACGCTCGATTCGGCCTTGACGGCGGTGACCTGCTTCGTTGGTCCGGGCTTGACCGTCAGTGTCCAGGCTCCCAGGGCGTTCGCCTTCACGGTGCCCAGGCGGGTGGCGGCACGCCCCGGCGTGACGTCGTACAGCACGACGGTGGCTGAGGTGGCCGCCGTCGAGCCCGTAAACTTGGAGGTTCCGGCGAAAGCCATGTCCTTGGTCAGCCGGTGCCGGGCGGCGGTGATGGTCACGACGTCCTTCTGTCCCACCGGGGCCGTAGCCGGAGATGGGACGGGCGCCGGTGGTGATGCGACCGGTGACGTGGCCGGAGTGGTCGTTACGGGTGCAGTCACCTCTGCGGGCTGGGTGGTGAGTGGCGCCGGCACTTCCGCCGTCCCCGGGGTTGCTGCTAATGGGGCCGGTGCAGACTGATTGATCGGATGCGGCCTTACAGCCTCGACGGGATGATTGGGATCTGCGTTGTTCGTGTCGATGCCGACGCTGAACTGGGCCATCATGTCATGGTCCTCATGGGGCAGGTTGTGGCAGTGGATCATGTACCTGCCGCGGTTGTGCTCAAACTTCATGAGCAGCCGGACTGTTTCCCCTTCACCCACGTAGACCACGTCCTTCGGCCCCCGCTCGTGGGCGAAGGGTGCCTGCCCGTTGCGGCTGACGACCTGGAAGTCCACCAGATGGATGTGGACCGGGTGGAACCATCCTCCTGAGCTGTTTTCTATTTCCCAGATTTCCACATCGTCGAGATCGGGATCGGCGAGAACCTTCCTGTAGCCACTCTCCACCACCTCGTCCCACGTCATGCCGCCGATGGTCCACATGCCGTTGTCCCGCTTCACCCGCATGCGCCGGGTTTTTACAGAGTCCGAAGTCTTGAGGCTCATGGCGGTGCTCGGGGCGAGGAGAGTCGGCAGCACCCTGGCGCCGGGTCCGGACGTGTCGACCGGCTCGTCCGTTACGTCGAAGGCCATGATTTTGCTGGTGAAGTCGTAGTCCACATTGTTCTTGTTGGACAGGTTGCGCAGTTCCACCCGCTTGCCGACTGGATACTTCGAAAAGTCGATAAGGACCTCGTAGCGCTCGGCGCCGCCGTGCCGCCAGGATGTCACCTGCTGGGCGGCCGGCATCAGGCCGCCGTCCGTTGCGACGATGGTCATGGCGTCGCCTGTGCTCAGCGAGAAGCGGTAGGAGCGCGCAATGGATGCATTGAGTATGCGGAAGCGGTAGACCCGTCGCTGGACCTTCATCACCGGCCAGGGCGCTCCGTTGACAAGGATGACGTCACCCCATAGGCCGGAGTGGGTGTTGTCGTTGTAGCCGAGGGAGCCGTTGGCTGCGAACATGGCGTCGGAAACAGTGAGCGGCACGTCGAACTTTCCCTGCGGAAGAATGTTGCCTTCCACATCGTCGTGCAGGTGGTACTGCGCGGCCAGGCCGGAGTAGACGCTCTGGCCCGTATTGTGCACCGCGTGGTCGTGGTACCAGAGGGTCCGCGCCGGCTGGAAGTTGGGGTATTCGTAGTCCTTGCAGTAGTCCCGGCCTGTGAGGTCGTTGGCGTAGCCGTCGAACTGCGGCAGCGACGCAGACCCGTGCAGGTGGGTTGAGGTGTCAAGCCGGTATCCCCACTGCGGATGGAACAGTGGCAGGACGTTGTCCATCTCCAATGTGATGCGTTCGCCCTGATTCACTTTGATGGTCGGGCCCGGAAATGTCCCGTTGTAGCCGAGGATGGGAGTGCTGAGGCCAGGCACGATGTTCGCCAGGGCGGCTTTCTGCTCGATCTTGTACAGGTGCCGCTTGTGACCGTCGGGGTCCACAACCGTGCTCTTGGGCTTGAGTACCTCTGGAATGGGAAGAGCCCGCTGGTAGGGCTTTGGCATGTTGCGGGACGCCAGCTGGCTTGCCGACTTGGCGTTGACGGACGTCAGGGGTACAGCCAGCCCAAAGGCACCGATGATCCCCACTCCACCTATTTGCAGTGCCTGACGGCGAGTAACTGACACGACTACCTCCGACGTCGCTAGAAAGTCCATTTGATTTAGTTGAGGGTGTAATACCTACCCTGCGGAAACCTTGAGTGAGACAGGGCCGGCGGCGGCCTTCTTTGGGTGGGGGCCGCCCACGGGACGCCCGCTTGGGGAGGCGCCCATCAGGACTCTGAGGACATCACAAGGTCTTGGGCCTGCTCAGGAGCGGAGCGGACCCGCTTCCCCGTACCCGCGGCGGGGCGCCGGCGGGCCCGGTACAGTACAGCCGCTGCCGCCACGGCAAGCGTCCCGGCGGCTATGACCCACATGGCCATGCCCGCCGGCTCCACGACCGACAGAAACGGCCGGTCCCAGGGCTGGCCCACACTGATCAGCCATTCCTGCCGTCGCGAATCCGGCAGCTGGTCTGTCTGTTGGGCGAGGGCCCAGCCGTGCATCGCGTAGAGCATTGCCACAGCTCCCAGGGACATCAGCCTGGCGGCCACTGATGATCCGGGCCCGCGGTCCGTGGCACGGGCAAGGGAAGCAGCAAACAGGCAGCCGGAGAGCAAGGCCAACAGGGCCATGGCCTGGTATCCGAACTGGGTGCGAGACGAGTACTCGAGCAAAGGCGTGTAGTACAGGGCAGCCAGCACTGCGGCCAGGCCGGCGGCCGCCGTAAAGGGCGCTGACGTGGCACTCAGAACAGGATGCAATGTCAAGGTGAGAGCTTCGGCACCGCCTATGGACCCGTCCTGCCTGGGTGCCGCGGCGTGCCTGGCCAATGTCAGGGGGGCACCCGGTACAAGCAGGAGCGGAACGGCGGCCATTAGTAGCATCTGCGTCGTGACGTGCGCGCTGATCAGGTACTCCTGGTAGAAGCGAAGCCCTCCGTTGGTGACCAGGAACAACAGCGCGACTCCGGTGAACCAGAGGACGGCGCGGTAGGCAGGCCAGTGCCCGCCCCGGTCCCGAACACGCCGCATCCCGGCTGCATACAGGAACACGGCGACGGCGCAGAGGAAGATCCACAGGGCGTCGGGCTTCCAGCTGCTGAACACATCCACAACGCCCGGAAGACGCAGGGAAACGGGGGCGGGCGCGGCCTGCGAGGCCGTTGGCGGTGGGGTGCGCGCCAGGGCAGCCGCCAGTCCTGATGCGGCTGCCATGACGGCAAGCTCGGCCACAGCCAAAGCCGCGAACGTGGTCCGTGCCTTGCCCAGGGCCGAATCCAGCTTCGTGAGGATCCACTTTCGGTGCAACGCCCCGAACAGGCCCAGAACGCCCAGAGCCGCGGTCTTCGCCAGGAGGATCAGGCCGTACTGCGAAGCCAGCCCTTCAAGCGAGCCGATGCTTGTCACCCCAGCTGCCACGCCCGAGATTGCCAGGGCAAGGAAGGACAGCAGCGCCAACGTCGAGTAACGCCGGACCGCGGCCGGCAACTCCGTTCCCAGCGTGCGCCGCAGCAGGACGAGCGTTGCCAGGCCGCCGATCCAGATGGCCGCGGCGCCCATGTGCATGACCACCGAAACCGTACTGTCAGCGTGGCTGGCACCGCCTGCAGCATGGGAGTTCAGGGCCAGTGGTATCAGCCCCGTGGAAGCCAACACAGCCGTCACGGCAACAGCCCGTTGGCTCTGAACTCCGAAACACAGGAGCGCTGCTGTTGCCGTAATCACTACCGTCAGGGCGCTTCTGCGGCCAGCATCAACGTCCGTCAGGAAACTGACGAAGATGGCCCCGGATCCTTCCGAAAACAGTGGCAGGTTAGCCAGCGAGTGGAAGGTGAGTACGCTGATCGCGGCTGCTGCGGCCGTCCAGAGCACCGCGGAAATACCGGCTAGGACCAGCGCCTTCGAGTACGCCTTGCCTTTCGGGGGGAGGGCAAAGAGCGTGAGGATAAGCGGCCCGACTGTTCCGGCGGCCGCGACGTTGAAAGCAAGTTTGGCAACCGGGAGCCCCCAGATGACCGCTGCCCCGGTCCTGTCGAGGAATGCTGCTTCCTTGCCGGCCTCGGTCGAGTAGGCAAGGAACAGTGCCAGTAGCCCGCAACCCAGGATCATGGCAGCCGCGGCCACCGGCTTCGTCCGTGAATTCTTCATGGTCCCCCCTCGGCGGATGCTGTGGGGCCAGTCTTGCCACGCCTCCTTGGATTTTTCCTGTGGGGTGCTGTGCTCTCCCCGGCGCCCGGAAGCACGAATCGCCGACCCGGCCCACAGCAGAATGAATGGCCCTCGCCGCTGTGAGGATGCACACCCCGGCCCGTGTAAGGCCCCCGCCGTTAGTGGCTGGCACCGGCTCTCGCCTAGAATTGTCAGAGATATGCGGACACCGGACGCTTCACCACGGGTCGCGCAGGACAACCAAACACGGACAAGAGCGGCTGCACATCGCGCCAGTGGTCGGCTCACTACAGGAGGAATCCACCATGGCTGAGCACAAGGGCGGCGGTTACCGCGGCGGAAATGACCGGGGGGACTCGGGAAGCAACCGGGGACGGCAGGGGGGCCCTTTTAGGGGGACCAATAATTCCGGCGGGGATCCGCGGGGCTTCCGCGCCCGTGATGGCCGCGGTTCCGGCGGTGACCCTGACCGTAAGCCGTTTGGTGATCGTCCGCGCGGTGAGGGTGGGGGTGATCGCCGCGGTTTTGGTGGTGGTGAGCGTAAGCCGTTTGGTGATCGTGACCGTAAGCCGTTTGGTGACCGCCCGCGCCGTGAAGGCGAGGGTGAGCGTCGCAGCTTTGGCGAAGGCGACCGCCGCGCGTTTGGTGACCGTCCGCGTCGTGAGGGCGAGGGTGATCGCCGCGGTTTTGGTGGTGGTGAGCGTAAGCCGTTTGGTGATCGTGACCGTAAGCCGTTTGGTGACCGTCCGCGTCGTGAGGGCGAGGGTGATCGCCGCGGTTTTGGTGGTGGTGAGCGGAAGCCGTTTGGTGATCGTGACCGTAAGCCGTTTGGTGACCGTCCGCGTCGCGAGGGCGACGGCGACCGCCGCACCTTTGGTGGCGGAGACAACCGCAGGCCTTTCGGTGACCGGCAGGACCGGGCACCCCGCGAGGACCGTGCCGGTTGGCAGGACCGCGGTGAGCGGCAGGACCGAGGACCCCGAAACTTTGACCGCGGCGACTCCGGCCCCCGCCAGTTCGGCCGCGACAGGGCTGAGGACCGGCCCGTCCGCGTTCCTAACGCCCGCGACCTCCGCAGCGCGAACCGCCCGGACCGTGAGCGTTCGCCCGAAATCGACGAGGACGTCACGGGCAAGGAACTCGACCGCGCCACGCAACACCAGATCAAGACCCTGGAATCCAACAGCGCGGAATGGGTTGCCCGCCACCTCGTGATGGCCGGACGGCTCATCGACGAGGAACCTGAACTGGCGTTCCAGCACGCCCTTGCCGCCAGCCGCCGCGGCGGACGCCTTGCCGCTGTCCGAGAGGCCGTGGGCCTCACGGCTTATGCTGCCGGCCACTACGGCGAGGCCCTGCGCGAGTTCCGCACCTACAGGCGGATCAGCGGTTCCAACGTCCACCTGCCAGTGATGGCCGACTGCGAACGCGGCCTGGGCCGGCCCGACCGCGCCCTGGACGTTGTCCGCTCCGAGGAGGCACAGGACCTCGACGCACCCGGCAAGGTGGAGTTGGCAATTGTCGCCTCCGGTGCCCGCGCCGACCTTGGCCAGCTGGACGCCGCCGTGGCGGAGCTGGAGATCCCGCAGCTGGACATCAACCGTGCCTTTTCCTACAGCCCGCGCCTGTTCCGCGCCTATGCTGAGGCCCTGACCGCCGCCGGCCGCGAAACCGAGGCCGGGAAGTGGCAGCGCCAGGCCGTCGTAGCCGAAGAAGCCCTGGGCCTGGGCATGGCTGAGGAACCCGACATCATCGACCTCGGCTGGGACGAGGAAGAGGAAGCCCGGGAAGAAGCCGAACGCCGGCAGCGCATTGCGCAGGCAACAGGCACGGCAGCGCAGGAAGGCAGCGAGTCTTCCGAACAGTCCGCCCCGGGCATCAGCACGGAGGAGGAAGCTGCCGCGCAGCGGCCTTCAGCGGACCTCGCTGCAGAAAACCTGGCGGAAGAAAACCTGGACGACGCAGAAGCGGACTACTTCGAATCCGATGACGCCGAGTCTGACCAGGACTCCGCTGAGCCGGATGAGGACGCTGACGGCGAAGTTGAAGCCGGGCACACTGACGAGCAGGATGCTGACCGCCGCCAGAACGGCTCGGAGGACTAATCACATGAGTGACGCCCAACTGATTTCGCGGTTCGACGCCCTGCTGGCTGACCTGGACGGAGTGGTGTACAGGGGTCCCCACGCCATCCCCGGAGCTGTGGAATCACTGCAGCAGCTGGCCGGGATCGGCGTCGGCCTCGGTTACGTGACCAATAACGCTTCCCGTACCCCGGCGCAGGTCGCAGCCCACCTGCGCGAGCTTGGCGCCCCCGCCGAGGACCACCAGGTGGTGAGCTCCTCCCAGGCCGGGGCCGACCTGTTGGGGTCTCTGCTTCCCCCGGGCTCCGCCGTCCTGATCACCGGAAGCCCGGCGCTGGCCCACGAGGTTGAGCTTGTTGGCCTGAACCCGGTGCACAGCGCCGAGGAGAATCCGGTGGCGGTCGTGCAGGGCTTCAACCCTGCAATCGGCTGGAAGGACCTCGCCGAAGCGTCTTTCGTCCTGGCGGACGGTGACGTGCTGTGGGTTGCGACGAACACCGACATGACTCTCCCGCAGACCCGGGGGACCGCGCCCGGAAACGGGTCCCTCGTGGCCGCAGTGGCGGCCGCAACGGGCCGGCAGCCCCTGGTCGCCGGGAAGCCGGAGGCCCCGCTGTTCCACGCCGCGGCCAAGCGGCTTTCCTCGGACCGGCCGCTGGTTGTGGGCGACCGCCTGGACACCGACATCCTGGGTGGCAACCGGGCCGGCTTCGCCACCGTGGCCGTGCTGACCGGCATCGACACCCTGGAAACCATGCTGGCGGCCCGGACCGAGGAGCGGCCCCGCTACATCATCCAGGACCTGGCTGGCCTCTACGAGGCATATCCGGAAATTGATAACGACGGCGGGACGTTCCGTTGCGGGAACGCCACGGCAACCGTCGCCGGTGACGCCATCCGCATTGCAGGACCGACCGATGACCTTGATTCGTGGCGCGCGGCGTGTGCCGCGTGGTGGGCGGCCCGGCCCGATGCCGAAGTCCCCACGGCTCCCGAACTCGAGTGGCTGGATCAATAGACTGGTGCCATGCCCGAGTTGAACAACGACGCGTCGTACGATGCCCTGCCGGGCGGTGCAGCGCCGGACTCCGCAGCGCCGGACTCCGCAGTGGACGCCGCACTGTCAGACGCCGCCTGGCCGGAGCTGACAGTCCCCGGCAGCCCCGCTTCGGAGGCCGGCGTCGCTGACCCGGCGGTACTGGCCGTCCTGGACCGTGTCCGCGAGATCCCCGGGCTCCCCGTTTCGGAGCACCCGGCCGCCTATGCAGCCATGCACGACGCCCTGCTGGAAGCCCTCAACGAAGAGCCGCAGCACGGTCCGGGTGCTGCCTGACCATGCCCAGACTCGACCAACTGCTCGTCAGCAGGGGACTGGCGCGGTCCCGCACTCATGCCGCCCGGCTCATCGCCGACGGCAAGGTGTCATCCGAAGGCGACGTCCTCGCCAAGGCGTCGCTGCAGGTGGGCGACGACCGTGAACTGAGCGTGACGGAAGACGCGGCGGACGCGTACGTCAGCCGCGCCGGCCACAAGCTGGCCGGCGCGCTGGACGCCTTCCCCGAGGTCGCCGTCGGCGGAAAACGGTGCCTTGACGCCGGAGCCTCCACGGGCGGCTTCACCGATGTCCTGCTGCGGCGGGGCGCCGCGCACGTGGTGGCGGTCGACGTCGGGCACGGCCAGCTGGTGCCGCAGCTCCGCAGCGATCCGCGCGTGAGCGTGCACGAGGGGCTGAACGTCCGCTACGTGGACCACGAACAGATCGGCGGCCCGGCAGAGCTCACGGTTGCCGACCTGTCCTTCATCTCCCTGACGCTGGTGCTCGCCCCGCTGGCTGCCTGCACCGCCCCCGGAGGCGACCTGGTCCTCATGGTCAAGCCGCAGTTCGAGATCGGCAAGGAGCGGCTGGCCCGCACGGGGGTGGTCACGTCGGAGCGCGAACGGCGCCTGGCTGTCGGTAAAGTGGCGGGGGCGGCGCTCGACGCCGGCCTGGAACTGCGGGGGCTGGCCACCAGCCCGTTGCCGGGCCAGGACGGAAATGTCGAATACTTCCTGTGGATAACGCAAAGAATGTCCGAAGACTTGCCTAAGATCGAAGAGCGGGACGCAGCCGTCGCTGCGTTGCTGGGAAAGATCTGGCCGAACCACTAGAGAGCGGAACCCGATGAGCAGGCGTGTACTGGTACTTGCCCATACCGGCCGCGAGGAATCCCTAAAGGCGGCCTGGGAGGCGTGCGCCCAGCTCCATGCCTCCGGCATCATCCCCGTCATGCAGAAGTCCGAACTGGGCGACATGGAAAGCTTCTTCGGCGCCATGGACCAACCGGTCGAAATCCTCCACGACCATATCCAGCTTCCGGACGTGGAACTGGTCATGGTGCTGGGCGGGGACGGCACCATCCTGCGGGCGGCCGAACTGGTCCGCGAAGTGGACGTGCCGCTGCTGGGCGTGAACCTGGGCCACGTCGGTTTCCTCGCCGAGAGCGAGCGTGCGGACCTCGCCCAGACGGTCGAATGGATCGCCAGCCGTGAGTACACGGTGGAAGAGCGCATGACCATTGACGTCCAGGTCTGGGTCCGAGGCCAGAAGATCTGGCACACCTGGGCCCTGAACGAGGCCGCCATCGAAAAAGGCGACCGGGAGCGCATGCTGGAACTGGTCACCGAGGTGGACGAGCGCCCGCTGACCTCCTTCGGCTGCGACGGCGTGGTGCTCGCGACGCCCACCGGATCCACCGCCTACGCCTTCTCTGCCGGCGGCCCTGTTGTGTGGCCGGAGGTGGAAGCCCTTCTCATTGTCCCCATCAGCGCGCACGCCCTGTTCGCCAAGCCTCTGGTGGTCTCGCCGCGGTCCCGGCTGGCTGTGGAGGTCCTTAACCGGACGGACGCCCTGGGCGTGCTGTGGTGCGACGGCAGGCGTTCCGTGGACCTGCCTCCCGGCGCCCGCGTGGAGGTCACCAGGTCCACCACGCCTGTCCGCCTGGCCCGCACGCACCAGACCCCGTTCTCGGCCCGGCTGGTCCGCAAGTTCGAGCTGCCCATCCATGGCTGGCGCGGCCCCGTGCCGCAGTCCGAGCAGGTCCATACCGGTCCGGTGCCCATCGTGCGCACGCCCCGGACCATGGCGCCGCCCTCGGGCCTTCGGCCTTACGAACCCGGTTCAGAATCCGATCCTCCGACTGAAAAGTGAACCATGCTTGAAGAACTGAGAATCCGCGATCTCGGCGTCATCACCGATGCCACGCTGCCGCTGGGCCCCGGGCTCAGCGTGGTTACCGGCGAGACCGGTGCCGGCAAGACCATGGTGGTCACCGCCGTCGGGCTGCTGCTGGGAGCCCGGTCGGACGCCGGCGCTGTGCGCAGCGGCGCGAAGAGCGCCTCTGCCGAAGCGGTGGTCCACCTGCAATCCGGCCACCTCGCCCTGGAACGCGCAAGGGATGCCGGGGCCGAGGTTGAGGAGTTCGACGGCGGCGCGGAGCTTCTGCTGTCGCGGCGCCTCGGTGCCGACGGACGCAGCAGGGCCTTCCTCGGCGGCCGCGCCGCGCCCGTGGGGGTACTGGCCGAAATCGGCGAGTCGCTCGTGGTGGTGCACGGGCAGACGGACCAGATCCGGCTCAAGGGCGCCGCGGCACAGCGCGAGGCGCTCGACAAATTCGCCGGGGACGGGCTGGCCTCGACGCTCGGCGGATTCCAGGACCTCTACAGCTCCTGGAAATCCAGCCAGGCCGAGCTGGACTCACTGCGCAGTGCGGAGCGCGAAAGGCTTCGCGAGGCCGAGTCCCTGGAAGCTGCGCTGGCGGAGATTGACGCCGTGGACCCGCAGGCGGGGGAGGACGAGGCCCTGAAGGCCGAGGCCGTGAAGCTGGCCAACGTCGAAGAACTCCGGATCGCCGCCACCACCGCGCACCAGGCACTCATCGCCGAGGACTTCGGCGAGGCCGGCGACGCCACGTCGCTGGTGGATGCGGCCAAGCGGACCCTGGAACACGTGGCCGAACACGATGAGGAACTCGGATCAGCAGCCTCCCGGCTCGCCGAGGTGGGATTCCTGCTCAATGACATCGCCACCGAACTGGCCAGCTACCAGGCCGGGCTGGACTCGGAGGGGCCGGAGCGCCTGGCCGAAATCGAAGAGCGCCGCGCCTCCCTGGCCAAGCTGGTCCGGAAGTATGCGCCGAGCATCGACGAGGTCCTCGAATGGGCGGAGAGTGCCCGGGCACGCTTTGACGAACTGCAGGGCGACTCCACCCGGATTGAGAACCTGGAAGCGGAAGTGGCCAGGGCCGCTGCCGAGTTGAAGAAGCAGGCCGCGGCCATCAGCAAGGTCCGCGCCAAAGCCGCCAAGGACCTCTCCGCCCGGGTCAGCGCCGAGCTTAAGGCACTCGCCATGGCCGATGCCACCCTGGTGATCACCATCGAGGCGGCGGCCCAGCTGGGACCCCACGGCGCAGACGAGATCTCCTTCCTGCTGCAGCCGCACTCCGGAGCGCCTGCCCGGCCGCTGGGCAAGGGCGCGTCCGGCGGCGAGCTCTCCAGGGTCATGCTGGCCATCGAGGTGGTACTGGCGGCGGTGGACCCCGTGCCTACGTTCGTCTTCGACGAGGTCGACGCCGGCGTGGGTGGCCGCGCCGCAGTGGAGATCGGCCGGCGGCTGGCCATGCTGGCCCGCCACGTGCAGGTCCTGGTGGTGACGCACCTGCCGCAGGTCGCGGCGTTCGCCGACCAGCACATCCGTGTGACCAAGACCTCGGTGCGGGGCTCTGACGGCTCCACCGCCAAGGGCTTCACCTCCAGCGACGTCCAGCTCCTGGACGAGGCCGAACGCGTCAGGGAACTGGCCCGGATGCTGGCAGGCCAGGAGGACTCCGAAACCGCGCAGGCGCACGCCCAGGAGCTTCTGGACGACGCCAAGCTCCTGCCGCAGCGGGCCTGAGCTGCTGGCTCGGGACCCGGCGGTCCTTGGGCCCTGTTCTTGCCGGCGGCGCGGCTCTTGCTTGCAGGGCGTGGACAGGGAAAACTGAAGCCTTTGGGGACGCATACCCGATCCGTGGAAGGCTCAATTGATGATAGGCTCGAATTCCGTGGTGCAGCGATCAAATTCCCGTGTAAATTCCCGGTTCCCGGGCTCCTCCAAGACGACCAAACACATCTTCGTCACCGGCGGTGTGGCGTCCTCGCTAGGCAAAGGACTGACGGCCTCCAGCCTCGGCCACCTGTTGCGGGCACGCGGCTTGTCAGTAACTATGCAGAAGCTCGATCCCTATCTGAATGTGGATCCGGGCACGATGAACCCCTTCCAGCACGGCGAGGTTTTCGTCACAGACGACGGTGCTGAAACCGACCTCGACATCGGACACTACGAGCGCTTCCTCGACGAAAACCTCGAGGGTTCGGCCAACGTGACCACCGGCCAGGTGTACTCCACGGTGATCGCCAAGGAACGCCGCGGCGAGTACCTCGGTGACACCGTTCAGGTCATCCCGCACATCACCGATGAGATCAAGCGCCGGATGCGGCTGCCCTCCGAGGGCAAGAACGCGCCGGACGTCATCATCACGGAGATCGGCGGCACGGTCGGCGACATCGAGTCCCAGCCTTTCCTTGAGTCCGCCCGCCAGGTCCGCCAGGACATCGGCCGGACCAACGTCTTCTTCCTCCATGTTTCCCTGGTCCCGTACATCGGTCCTTCGCAGGAACTGAAGACCAAGCCCACGCAGCACTCCGTGGCCGCCCTCCGCTCCATCGGCATCCAGCCGGAAGCCATCGTGATCCGTTCGGACCGCGAAGTCCCCGACGCCATGCGCGAGAAGATCGGCCGCATGTGCGACGTCGACATCGACGCCGTGGTCAACGCCGCCGACGCCCCCAGTATCTACGACATCCCCAAGACCCTGCACACGCAGGGCCTGGATTCGTACATCGTCCGGGCGCTGGACCTGCCGTTCAAGGACGTCGACTGGACCAGCTGGGACAAGCTCCTCGAAGCCGTCCACAACCCGAAGCATGAGGTCGAGATTGCCCTGGTGGGCAAATACATCGACCTTCCGGACGCATACCTGTCCGTCACGGAGGCCCTGCGCGCCGGCGGATTCGCCAACGACGCCAAGGTCAAGATCCGCTGGGTGCCGTCGGACGAATGCGAAACCCACGAGGGCGCTGTGCGCTCCCTCGAGGGCGTGGACGCCATCTGCGTTCCGGGCGGCTTCGGTATCCGCGGCCTGGAAGGCAAGCTGGGCGCGCTGAAGTTTGCCCGCGAATCGCGGCTGCCGGTGCTGGGCCTGTGCCTCGGCCTGCAGTGCATGGTCATCGAGTACGCCCGCAACGTCGTCGGCCTGGAGGGTGCCTCCTCCAGCGAGTTCGAGCCGGACTCCAAGTACCCGGTTATCGCCACGATGGAAGAGCAGCTGGAATTCGTCGAGGGCCGCGGCGACCTCGGCGGCACCATGCGCCTTGGCCTGTACGAGGCCAAGCTGGATGAGGGCTCGGTCATCGCCGAGACCTACGGCACCACCACCGTCAGCGAACGCCACCGCCACCGGTACGAGGTGAACAACAAGTACCGCGAGCAGATTGCTGCCGAGGGCCTGGTGTTCTCCGGCACGTCCCCGGACGGCAAGCTGGTGGAATACGTGGAGCTGCCCCGCGAGGTTCACCCCTACTACGTGGCCACCCAGGCGCACCCGGAACTGAGCTCACGGCCCACCCGGCCGCACCCGCTCTTTGCCGGCCTGGTGAAGGCCGCCCTGGACCACCAGAGCGGCAGCGACGGAACCGGTTTTGAGCCCGCCGCGGCCGGAACCGGCGAAGCCGCCGCAGAGTAGAACCCAGCAGAGTAACTTCACAACACCTATAGAGCAAGGACGGCGCGATGCCCGGTAAATCTGAAAACACCCCTGCTGGCCGGCAGGTTTCGGATGCGCCGAGCCCGCGCCGTCTGCTCTCCCGGGAGCGGGTCTACAACGGCCGGATCTGGGACGTTGTCAGCGACAGCTTCAAGCTCACTGCCGAGGGCGACCCCCTCGTCCGGGACTACATCGAGCACCCCGGTGCCGTCGCAGTGCTCCCCATGAACGACGACGGCGAGGTGCTGCTGATCAAGCAGTACCGCCACCCGGTGGGCATGGACCTCTGGGAGATTCCCGCAGGCCTGCTCGACGTCGAGGGTGAGGATTTCGTGGTGGGCGCCGGGCGCGAACTCGCCGAGGAAGCGGACCTGATCGCCAGCGAGTGGAACGTCCTGGTGGACTTCTTCAATTCGCCAGGTTCCTCCAGCGAGGCGATCCGCATCTACCTCGCCCGCGGCCTCACCGAGGTCCCGCATCACGAACTGCACGTCCGCACGGACGAAGAAGCTGAAATTGAGTTGCACTGGATCCCGCTGGAGGATGCCGTTGCGGCGGTGCTGGAGGGACGCCTGCACAACCCGTCCGCCGTCGTCGGAATCCTTGCTGCCGCCGCCGCGAAAGCGGACGGCTTCAGCGGACTACGGCCGGGCGACGCCCCCTGGCCGGCGCACCCCAGCCAGCGCTGATGTCCGCGGACACTGCGGCACAGGAGGAATCTCCGGCCACGCCGGCACCCCAGCCGGCAGCCGGCGCCGAATCGAAACCGCCGGAACGTCCCCGCACCGCGATTGACCGCGGTGTGACCGACTACCTCCAGCACATGGGCGTAGAACGGGGCCTCGCGGCAAACACGCTGTCCGCGTACCGCCGCGACCTCGCCCGCTATTCCACCTACCTCGCCGGCCAAGGGCTCAGCAGCCCGGCTGACATCACCCGCCACCACGTGACCGGCTTCGCCCAGGCGCTTTCCGACGGCGCCGACGGCGGCACTCCGCTGGGAGTGCGGTCTGCGGCGCGGACCGTGGTGGCCGTCCGCGGACTGCACCGCTTTTGGGCGCTGGAAGGGACGACGACGGCGGACCCCGCCAGCGACGTCCACCCGCCAATGCCCGGCAAGCGTCTGCCTAAGGCCATCACCGTCGAGGAAGTCACCAGGATCCTTGAAGCCGCCGGTACTGACACGCCAACCGGCCTCCGGGACCGGGCGCTGCTCGAATTCCTGTACTCCACCGGTGCCCGGATCAGTGAAGCCGTGGGCCTTGACGTCGACGATCTCTCGGTGCAGGCCGCCGAATCCGGCCCGGCCATCGTGCGGCTGTTCGGCAAGGGCTCCAAGGAACGTCTCGTGCCGCTCGGCTCATTCGCGGCCCGAGCCCTCGACGGCTACCTTGTCCGGGGTCGTCCCCAGCTCGCGGGGAAGGGCAAGGGCACGCCTGCGCTGTTCCTCAACGCCAGGGGCGGGCGTATCAGCCGGCAGAGCGCGTGGACCATCCTGAAGGCCGCGGCGGACAAAGCCAACATCATCAAGGACGTCTCCCCGCACACGCTCCGGCACTCCTTCGCCACCCACTTGCTCGAAGGCGGCGCGGACGTCCGCGTGGTCCAGGAACTCCTCGGGCATGCCTCTGTGACCACCACGCAGGTGTACACCCTCGTCACCGCCGACACGCTGCGGGAAGTCTACGCCGCTGCTCATCCCCGGGCGTTGGGGTAATCGAGGCCCTCGGGGTAATCCCGGGCCTCGGACACACATCCGGACAGCGCCGGCAACGCTAGGCTGGTCTGCATGACCTCCGTGCCCGTCACCCTCTGCTTCCTGCTTCGGGAACGCCAGGAGGTTGGGCCTGAGGTGCTGCTGGGCCTGAAAAGGACCGGCTTCGGAACCGGCAAGATCGTGGGACTCGGCGGCCACGTGGAGGCCGGCGAGACCGATGGCCAGGCGGCGTGCCGGGAGGTACTGGAGGAAGCCGGCGTCGTGGTCCTCGAAGAGGACCTGTCCGACGCGGGAAAGGTGGAGTTTGTTTTCCCCGCCCGGCCGGACTGGAACATGTCCACCCGCCTGTTCACCACCCGCCGGTGGGCGGGTGAGCCGGTGGAGAGCTCCGAGATCATTCCGGAGTGGTTCCTGGTTTCGGCCCTTCCACTGGAGCGGATGTGGCAGGATGCGGAGCACTGGCTGCCCCTGGCGCTGGCCGGGAACGTGGTCGACGCCGTCATCACCCTGAACGAGGACAACGAGACGGTGGCGTCCGCCGAATATTCTTTCCGGGCCGTGTAACCGCCCGTTCCCTGGCGGAAACTATACGGTTAGCCTGCCTGGTCAGGACACTGCTTTTACGTTGGGGGGTACGTGGAGTCGGAACGCGAACTGGCGTTCGTCGCCGTTCACAGGGACAGCTATCCGCGGGTTTACAGGTACGTGCGGCGGCGGGTGGAATCGCCCGAGCTCGCCGAAGAGCTCGCCGCGGACGTGTTCCGCGTCGTCTGGCAAAAATGGAACGAGCAGCGGCACCCGGACATCGCCTGGCTGCTGACCGTGGCGCGGAACCTGATCGGAAATGCCTACCGCAGCCGTGACCGTCTCGTGGCCCTGCAGGCAAAACTTCGGGCGTCCGCCGAGCTCGGCTCCGGTGCGGAGTCCGTGGACCTGGCGGTCCACGACGCAATGGCCGCGCTGCGTGACAGTGAGCGCGACATCCTGCAATTGGCCTACTGGGACGAGCTGAGCATGGCGGAGATTGCCGGCGTTCTGCAGTGCAGCGAAGCTGCTGCCAAGGTCCGCCTGCACCGTGCCAGGGCCGCCTTCCGAAAGCAAATGCCGGTAACCGCCCGCTCGGGCAGCCAGAACTCGCTCACACAAGAGATGGGTGCATGAGATGGATCCGATCAAGAACCTGATTTCCGGGTCAGACCCGCTCCGCAACGATCCTGCCGGGGTGCCCGACGCCGAAGCGGCCCTGCGCCGGGTGACCACCGAAGCACCGATGTTCACGGACAGCCTGCCGGCGCACGTGCTCCGGTTCGAGGACCGGAAACGGCGGCGGGCGCGCGTTGCCGGTGTACTGACCCTGGCGGCAGCGGCTGTGACCGCCGGTGTGCTCGTGGCCGCGAACCTTGGGACGCTGGTATCGGCTCCCGAACCTGCGGGCACCGTTGTGCCGTCGCCGGCTGAATCCACCGTGCCGGCCACAGCAACTCCGCGGGCGACGCCGTCCGCAACGTCGGCGGCGGCAGCAACGCCGGCGCCGATACGAACCGCTCCTGCGGCAGCAGTCACGTGGACCACCTTCACGGACGCCACCGGCCAGGCGACCTTCGAACACCCGCTGGGATGGACCGTGTCCCAGATGCCGCAAACCATCGACGGCGGAGCCTACAACGTCGTCGAAGTGAAGAATGCTGCCGGCAAGACCGTGTCCACCCTGCGGCTGCTCTACGACGCGGCGGGTGGTCCGGTGTGCCCGGACCCGAAGCCGTTCCGGACCCTCGATAAGGTGGTCGTTGACATTCTGCAAAAGCCGGCCAAGATCGCGGAAACCGGCTTCGGCCCGTCCGCCTTTGTCTTCCGGGTCATAGAGGGCTCCAAGGTCTACGGTTCCCTGGCGCTTGCTGACGGCGACGCGGCTTCGCAAACCACGACGTGCGGCTTGTACAACGGCATCCTCGGCCCGGACAACGTTCCCTTCACTCAATTCGGCGACACCACATGGCTCATGGCCAACGGAAAGGACGCTCCGCTCGCGTTCGACTCCGTTGCCGAGGCGAAGGCGTACATGGGGACTCGGGAGTACCAGGACGTCAAGCGCATGCTGATTTCCCTGGCGCTGCGGCCGGCCAAGGCACCGGCCGCCAGCCAGCGCTTCGTCAGCGGGGACGGGAAAGCCAGCCTCGTCCTCCCGGCGGGCTGGACCGCGAAGGATGTCTCCGTTGGCACGCCGGACTACCCGGGCACGGGAATCACAGTGTCGGACGAGTCCGGCAAGGCCGTGGCCAGTTTCCAGCACAGTGCTGCGGGCGGCCTCGGCGGCGCCTGCACGGCTGGAAAGTACAAGATCACCGAACTGGATGCCGGCGAGTCTTCCCTGACTGCCGATTGGGCTGTGGAGCGCGGGGTGCGGTTTTCGTACCGGGTGATGGACAAGACCTCGCTCGGCAAGGGATTCAGCTACCAGCTCGGGTTGGTGGACAAGGACAGTGGCTCCGTCAGCGACAACTGCCTCATGTACACGTTGGTCACCGGCACCCCCACGGGCATCCTGTCCTTTACGGCCGGGGACGCGCAGGACACCGCGGAGCGGACCTTCACGAGCATGGCCGAGGCCAAGGCCTACGTTGAGACGCCGGAGTACAAGAAGCTGAAGGCCATGATCCAGAGCCTGGAGACCACCTCCTGACGCCACCACAAAGGGACACAGAAATGAACAACGCCGGGCCGGCC
>NZ_JBHTSL010000087.1:0-17832 GCF_042795115.1 Arthrobacter sp. NPDC056493
CCATGGGTCCGCGGCCGTCGCCTTTTGCTCTGAGGCGCTTACTGCCTGAGTGCTTGGTGCCGGGTCAGGAAGCGCGGCGGGCCCGTGCGGCCCGGCGCTTGAGTGCACGGCGTTCGTCCTCGCTCATGCCGCCCCACACGCCGGCATCCTGTCCGGACTCCAGCGCCCACTGCAGGCAGGTGTCAACAACCGGGCACCGGCGGCAGACGCTCTTGGCTTCTTCGATCTGCAAGAGCGCGGGGCCAGTGTTGCCTACGGGGAAAAACAGCTCCGGGTCCTTGTCGAGGCAGGCCGCGCGATTACGCCAATCCATGCTGATCAGTCACTCCATTCCTGGGAAGTCAATACCCTTTGTGAAAATATTCACTAGGGCTTACATAGGAAAGGGGCCCGGCAGGGCCCCCTTGGTCATCTGGATCAAGCGTTTCATGTTAACGCTGTGTAAACAAGGGGTAGTGGGCCACGAAATCCCCAAGAAACGTGAGCGATGCATCACATCGGCAGGCTGTCCCGCCGTGTGTCGACTATGTCGGGTAGTGTGCCAGTGTGTCAAGACCCCCAAAAGACCCGTCCGGCCCGTTCGCTGATGCCGGAAACGGCGGTACTCCGGAGGACCGGCGCTCAGCAGGAACACAGCCTTCGGGCCCCGTCCGTCCCCGCGCTGTCGCCGTGATCTCAGGGGTTGTGGCAGCCGAGGCCACGGCGCTGCTGGCCGCAGCAGGCTGGTACGGATTCCAGCTGGCCAGCGGGGCGCCTGTCATGTCCTTTTGGGGTGCCGTTTTCACGCTCGGCCTGCTGCTGGCTTTTGCGGCCTGGCTGTATGCCGTTGCCGTGTTCCTCTTCCGTGGTTTCCGCTGGCCGCGGGCCGGGGCGCTGGTGGCGCAGCTGTTGGTGCTGACCATTGGCTTCCCCACGCTCACCGCCGGCCTCCCGGCGGCTGGCGCCGCAATGCTGATCCCTGCCGGCGCGGCCATCGTCCTGTTGTTCGACAAACGCGTGATTCGCTTCGCCTCCCGCGCCGCTTCCGATCCGCCGGCACTTTAGAGCCTCCTGACATCTTCGGCCACGGCCAGTTGAACTGTCATTGCCGCGCCGTCCGCCACAAGCAGGGCACGTCCTGGCGGGGGATGGGAATCCGGCTCAATCCGCAGTCCGAAGATGTCGCCGTCATGCGGACTGCGGGGCGCAAGGAGGATGCCCGTGCCGCTACTGCGGGCTGCCAGCGCGAGCGGGACACGCTGCATCAGTGACTGGCTGAACGCGGCCGAAAAAATTACCGCCCAGCCGCGGCTGTTCAGCTCCATCAGGTGCTGTTGGGAGGCTGCAGGCAGCACGTCGGCATCATCGACGAGGAGTATGCCGTTCCTCGGTAGACGTCCTTCAGCGGCATCGCGGTGCACTTCCGCCCAAAAGTCGCCACGACTCGGCTGCGGGCAGGGGTGCAGCCACCCGGACACCGACGGGTTGAGCGCCGGCAGGGATGCCAGGAACGATGACTTGCCCGAACCGGCGCTGCCCAACACGGCAAGGACAGCACCTTTCGGCAGGCGCACCGCGGCAGGGACGGGTTCGTCCCCGCCCACGCCGACCACCAGGCGGCGGGCGGCTGTGCGCGCCGGGTAAGGTGCTTCGGGATCTGATCCCCGCTGGGGTGCGTCCGGATCACGTGCGTCCGAAATCCGCTCCGCCAGGGGCATTCGGGACAGTACATCCGCCACAGAGAGCTGCTCGGGAAGGGGATCCACGCGGAACGGCTTGACCCGCACCGGACCCTGCATGATCTCGCCGGTGGCCGTGACTTTTCCGGGACCTGCACGTCCACTCCCCGGGACGTGGACGTAGAGCTGGCAGACCGCCGGGCGCCCGGCCGAGAAGGCCCCGGCTGCCACGGCGCGGCCCGGAATCGGCGGAAGGTCGGGCATTTTGGGCCAGGCCAGCCTGCTCTCGGCGCTGGCGCCCCGCGGGCAGTAAATGCGGTTGGGGATGGCCGGAAAAAACCGAGACGTCACGAGTTCGCGGTCGCCCGAGATCACGACGGTGATTCCGGCAGGGCGGCCGTCCCGGACGATGTCCTGGACGTGGTCTTCGGCGCGGGTCAGGGGGCCGGCGCGGAGGGCAGACAGCCAGGTGCCCCAGCCCGAAATGACCAGCACCAGCGGCGGACCGGAGGGTGTCTGGAGCCGGCTAAGCCGCTGGGACATTTCGGCCGCCAGGCGTTCCAGGACGCGCACGCCGCGGCGGACGTCGTGGGGGTGCACAAAGGATCCGGTGCGGTTCGCACCGGCCAGGCCCGTTAACGACCCGTCCGCATCGAGGACGTAGAGGTGGCATTCCGTGGGATGGGACAGGAGCTGCTGCATTGCTGTTGACATTGCCTGCGCGGCATCGCGGGATCCGGCGCCTATCAGCGCCAAGTGTCCGTCGGCCCCCGGCCGCCAGGTGAGCGCTGCAAGCCGCTGCTCCTCGGGCAGGTCCAGCAAGCCCAGACCTACAGCCCAATCTTCTGCCGCTCCCGGCACCGTGCCAGCAGGGACGGTGCCTGCGGGGATGGCGCCGGAATGGACCGTGCCTGAACGGACATTGCCTCCACGGCCGACGCCGGCAGGGTCGCGGACATCTGCGGTGAGTGCGGCCACGTCAGCGGGACTCGCCAGCACGTCCGGCAACGGCGGAGCCACCGGACGGCGCGCTGCGGAACCGCCCATCCCCGCCCACAGGGAGGCAGTCAGCTCCACCAACGGCCTGGCGGCGTCCGACGGGGTTTCCGGCGGAGGGCCGCTGCCGTTGATGGAAGCTGGCATCGCCAGGGCCACCGTGGTCTCAAGCACCCTGACCCGGCAAGAAGCAGAACCCCCGTTGTCAGCGCCGGCAACGGATGCCGACTGGAACTCCTCGGCAGCTTCGGCGCCCCTGGCCAGGTAGGCGCGGCCAGGCCGGTTGACGGGTATTGACGAGGCCGCACTGGTGCCGATCACGTCGGCCGACTCGTGTGCGGACTGCACGCGGAGGGCGATGCTCGTTGTGACGTTCGCGCGGATGTCTGCCGTGAGAGCCCCCTGCGGGCGCTGGGTGGCCATGATCAGGTGGATGCCCAGCGACCGGCCTATGGCTGCAATCCGCATCAGCTCGGTCAGGGTCCCGGGAGCGTCCTCGACGAGCATTCGGAACTCATCGATGATGAGCACCAGTTGGGGGAGCGGCGGACCACCGGACGGGGACAGGCGATAGGCGGCCAGGTCCGGGGCGTTGGCGGCGGCGAGCAGATGCTCACGTCTGCGGACTTCTGCCCGCAGCGACACAATCGTGCGCTCCAGCTGGCTGCTGGCAAGATCCGTCAGCATACCGACGCAGTGCGGGACATCAGTCAGCGGACTGAGTCCGGACCCGCCCTTGAAGTCGAAGAAGAGGATATTGGCGCGGTCCGGCGGATAGCACAGCGCGAGCCCGGCGGCAATGGTGCGGAGCAGTTCCGACTTCCCGGAACCTGTGGTGCCCGCAACGAGGACGTGTGGGCCATCTGATTCAAGGTCGAGGACGCGCACGCCCCGGGCTGTGCGGCCCAGGGGGATGGTGAGTCCTGGCATCTGCAGGCCTGCTGCCCAGCGCCTGGCAGTCGCACCGGTCGACTGGTCAAGGAGATCGCCAAGCCCGCAGCGCACCGGCATGGAGTGCCCGCCGGCCTGCACATCAGGGAGGGACTGCCGGTACGCCCGGCAGTAGCGGTCGAAAACGCCGGACGGCACCAGGTCTGCAACGAAGCGGTGACATAAACCGCGGGCCCTAAGCATGGCCCCGCGCTCGCCGAGCTCAATATCGGTTTCCGCTGGTTCCTGTCCCCGGCCCAAGAGATGGACCACCCGCCAGCCCAGCCGCCGGGCAGTTGCGATGACGCCGGCCCCTGCGGTGCTGTCCTTTGTTCCGCCGAGTTCTTCGCCGAAAAGCAGCAGGATGCGGGACATGCCCTGTCCGCCGGACGTGTCCGTCAGCGCCGCAATTGTGTCAGGGATTCTTGAATGGAGTGAGACACCCGTAAGAAACCGTGCCGCGAGCGGCAGGACGGAAGCGGGCCCGTGGATCGCGATCCGGGTACCCCTGGCCAGCGGATACCCGGTGAGCTGCATGAGGAACGAGTGGGCCAGGCCGTGAACCTCTGAGTCGGTTCCCCGGACCGACACGACCGCAAGGCCGGGGTCCAGGAGCAGCGGCACCGCCCCAAGCCGAGGGGGTCTGAAGCCCGGCTGGTCCGGCTCCAGGCGTATATTGGCCGGTTGATCAGCCAGGCCGAGTCTGAGCCAGACGCCGGGCCCGGGCAACGGCGCCGGATCACCCGTGTACGTTGATGTTTCCTGTGCTGTCTCCCGGCCGGTGCCGGCAGGGTTCACTGCGGGAACCGCAGCGCGCAGCGCAAGGACGGCAGCGGACGGCGCGGACCGCCGTCGTCGATCCAGATCCTGCTCAGCTGCCGCCGCGACTGCCGATCTCAGTTCACGGCGCTGCCGGGCGCCCGAGGCCACCGGGACAAGGAGTGTCACTGCCGAGACCGCTGTGAAGGCCAGAAACATCCACGACCCCGTCACCAGTACCAGTCCCACCCCGATGATCACGGGGAGAACGGCCCCGAGAACCAGCACGGACCGGCCCGCCGGCGCGGCCGGGCGCGACACGATCAGCGGCTCCGCCACAGGGCTCCCGGCAAACCCCAGGTCAGCGTCACCTGCCGCCGACGGCGCGGCCAGCACAACTGACAGGGAGGAATTGCCGCAGCGAATGCGGGAACCGATGGCGACGGCCGTTTTTGACACCCGTTTGCCGTCCACCTCGGTTCCATTGATGCTGCCAAGGTCCGCAAGGGTCAGGGCTGTGTCCGAAACCTCAATTCGGGCGTGCTCCCGGGAGAGATCGGCATCGGGAATGGTCAGCTCAGCGTTGGTGCGGCCGATCCGGTAGCTTCCCCGCTGCAGCGGAAGGACAGTCCCTGCGGCGGGGCCGCTGTCCACCGCGAGGAGCACAGCCGCGGGAAGGTCGCCCGCCGATCCCGCCCGGGACCCAGGACCGTCGGCGACGCCGTCCACCAGCACAGCCCCGTTGACCAGGGGCGCCCTGCCGAGCGTCAGAGCCCTGAGTGGCAGGCCGGCTACAGTCAGTCCGCGCGTCCGAAAGCTGCGCGAAAGTTCTGCCTCCAGGTCCGCCCCCGGGCAACCGTCCGGGGCCGCCACCGTCAGCTCGACCGGCCCGGCGGGGGAACCGGACCCGGCCGAAGCGGCCCCGGGGGCGCGGACCAGGGTACATTGCAGCTGCACCGGCGACCTCCGTTCTGTGGGAAAACCTGGGCACCACGCTAGTGACGGCACGGCCGGAACGGATGCGGTGAATTCGTCCATGTGGAAAACCCCGGCCGCTTCTCCGGAAGCCCGAAGAACTGCTACCCCGACGCAGCCGCGAATCGGCGTAAGGTCCGGTCAGCGGATAGTGTTAAGCAAAACCGGGTGTGGCAGCGTGGCTGCCGCCTGCCAGTCCTGAGAGAAAAGGCTTCTGACTCGTGAAGATTGCTGTAATTGCGTTGGGAAAAATCGGGCTGCCGCTGGCCGTCCAGTTTGCTTCCAAGGGCCATGACGTCGTTGGCGTCGACGTCAACCAGCAGGTCGTGGAGCTTATCAACGCGGGCACCGAGCCGTTTCCCGGCGAGGCCCACCTGCAGGAGAAACTTTCCGAACTGGTGCCGGCGGGCAAGCTGCGCGCCACCACGGACTATGCCGAAGCTGTTCCGGGCGCCGACGCCGTCGTGCTGGTTGTTCCGCTGTTCGTGGACGCCGACGCCAAGCCTGATTTCGGCTGGATGGACGGCGCAACCGCCGAGCTGGCCAAGCACCTGACCCCGGGCACGCTGGTGTCCTACGAGACGACCCTGCCGGTGGGAACCACGCGGACGCGCTGGAAGCCCGCCCTCGAGGCAGGCTCCGGGCTGGTTGAGGGCCAGGACTTCCACCTGGTCTTCTCCCCGGAACGCGTGCTGACCGGGCGGGTGTTCGAGGACCTTCGCAAGTACCCCAAGCTGGTGGGCGGCCTGTCCGAGGCGGGCGCGGCCAAGGCTGTTGAGTTCTACGAAGCCGTGCTGGACTTCGACGAGCGTGCTGACCTTCGCCGGCCCAACGGCGTGTGGGACCTGGGGTCCGCTGAAGCGTCCGAGCTGGCCAAGCTGGCCGAGACCACGTACCGCGACGTGAACATCGGGCTGGCCAACCAGTTCGCCCGGTTCGCCGGCACCGCGGGCATCGACATCTACCAGGTCATTGAGGCCTCCAACTCGCAGCCGTACAGCCACATCCACCAGCCGGGCATCGCCGTCGGCGGTCACTGCATCCCGGTGTATCCGCGCCTGTACCTCTGGAACGACCCCGAAGCGACGGTGGTCCGCGCTGCCCGGGCTGCCAACGCTGACATGCCGGACTACACCGTGGGCCTCCTTGAGGGCGCCTACGGCGACCTCGCCGATGCCCGTGTGGTGGTGCTGGGCGCCGCCTACCGCGGCGGTGTGAAGGAAACGGCCTTCTCCGGCGTTTTCGACGCCGTGTCCAGCCTCGAGAAGCGCGGCGCCGTGGTGACGGTCCACGATCCGCTCTACACGGATGCCGAACTCGAGAAGCTGGGCTTCACCGCGTACCACGTTGGCGAACCCGTCGACGCGGCCGTCGTCCAGGCCGACCACGCCGAATACCGCACGCTGTCCCCGGCTGACCTGCCCGGCATCAAGGCCTTCATTGATGGCCGCCGGGTGAGCTCCGCCGACCAGTGGGACGGCGTCGTTTACCGCGTTATCGGCAAGGCCTGAGAGCGCTTAGCGGCAGCCTTGCCGCTGCGGCCGGGCCGCAGCGGCACTTCTGAGAGGAACCAAAGTATGACGACGACCATTGCTCCGAGCGCCGACGTTTCGGACCAGGCAATCCTCGGCGACGGAACGAAAATCTGGCACCTGGCCCAGGTGCGCGAACAGGCGAACCTCGGCGCGAACTGCATCGTGGGGCGCGGCGCCTACGTCGGCACCGGAGTGCAGATCGGCGAGAACACCAAGATCCAGAACTACGCGCTGGTGTACGAGCCGGCCAAGCTCGGCAAAGGTGTCTTCATCGGTCCGGCCGTGGTTCTGACCAACGACACCTACCCGCGCTCGGTCAGCCCCGACGGCTCCCTCAAGAGTGCCCATGACTGGATCCCGGTGGGCGTGACCATCGAGGACGGCGCTTCCATCGGTGCCCGCGCCGTGTGTGTTGCCCCGCTGACGGTGGGCCGCTGGGCGACGGTTGCGGCCGGCGCCGTTGTCACCAAGGATGTGCCGGCCTTTGCCCTGGTGGCCGGGGTTCCTGCCCGCCGTCTTGGCTGGGTGGGCAAGGCCGGCGAGCCGCTGCGCCAGGAGGGCGCCTTCTGGGTCTGCCCCGCTACCGGCGCCAAGTACATTGAAGACGGAAATTCCCTGAAAGAGTCTGAGGAGAACGCATGAGCTACGACTTTATCCCCGCGGCGAAGCCGATCATCGGCGACGACGAGCGGGCCGCCGTCGACGCCGTTCTGGCCACCGGAATGCTGGCCCAGGGCCAGCAGGTCGCCGAATTCGAGAAGGAATTCTCCGAGGTCCTCCTCGACGGCCGCTCCTCCGTGGCCGTAAACTCCGGCACCTCGGGCCTGCACCTGGGGCTCCTGGCCGCGGGAGTCAAGGCGGGCGATGAAGTCATCGTTCCCTCGTTCACGTTTGCCGCCACCGGCAACTCCGTGGCGCTGGCCGGGGCTACCCCCGTGTTTGCCGACATCGAGCTGGACCACTACACCCTGGATGTGGACCACGTCGCCTCGCTGATCACGGAGAAGACCAAGGGCATCATGCCCGTGCACCTGTACGGCCACCCGTTCGACGTCGAGGGTCTCGGGAAGCTCGCCGCGGAGCGCGGGATCGACCTGTACGAGGACGCCGCCCAGGCCCACGGTGCCAGCTTCAAGGGCCAGAAGGTTGGAACGTTCGGCAAGTTCGCCATGTTCAGCCTCTACCCGACGAAGAACATGACCTCCGGCGAGGGCGGCATGGTCTCCACCCCCGACGCCGGCGTGGAGCGGAACCTGCGCCTGCTGCGGAACCAGGGCATGGAAAAGCAGTACGAAAACGAGCTCGTGGGCTTCAACGCCCGGATGACCGACCTGCACGCCTCCATCGGCCGGGTCCAGCTCAAGAAAGTCCTCGGCTGGACAGAGCAGCGCCAGCAGAACGCGGCGTTCCTGACCGCCAACCTCCAGGGCGTCGGTACGCCCAAGGTTGCCGAGGGCGCGTCCCACGTCTACCACCAGTACACGATCCGTGTTCCGGAGGACCGCGACGGACTGGCCAAGGCACTCCGCGAGGAATACAACATCGGCACCGGCGTGTACTACCCCGTTCCGAACCACCGGCTGCCCTCGTTCAACCGCACCGAGGACCTGCCCAACACGGAAACCGCTGCGAAGGAAGTCCTCTCCCTGCCGGTTCACCCGTCCCTGAGCCAGAACGACCTGGACCGCATCGTCACCGCGGTCAACAAGCTCGTCCAGGCAGGTGCCTGATGGCTAACCTGCGCGTCGGCCTCATTGGCCTGGGCATGATGGGCCGCCACCACGCACGGGTGGTGCGGGAGCTCGACGGCGTCGACCTGGTCGCCGTCGCCGACTCCTTCGGCGACCCCCACGGCGTCGCCGGCCAGCTGGACGTCCTGTCGTCCGTGGAAGAGCTCATTGCCGCCGGCATCGACATGGCAGTGGTGGCTGTCCCCACCGGACTGCACGAAGAAGTCGGACTCGCCCTGGCAGAGGCCGGCGTCCACACCCTCGTGGAGAAGCCGATCGCCTCCAGCGCCGAGGCCGGACAGCGCCTGGTCGACGCCTTCGACGCCAAGGGGCTCGTGGGCGCCGTCGGCCACATCGAACGGTTCAACCCGGCACTGCAGTCACTGCGCAAGCGGATCGAAGCCGGCGAGCTCGGCGACGTTTACCAGATCGCCACCCGGCGCCAGGGCCCCTTCCCGGCCCGGATCGCCGACGTCGGAGTGGTCAAGGACCTCGGCACGCACGACATCGACCTGACCGCATGGCTCGCGCAGAGCCGCTTTGAGTCGATCTTCGCGCGCACCACCACGCGCAGCGGCCGCCCGCACGAGGACATGGTCGCCGCGACAGGTCAGCTGGGCAACGGCGTCATCACCAACCACCTGGTCAACTGGCTTTCCCCGATGAAGGAACGCCTCACCATCGTCACCGGTGAAAAGGGCGCCTTCGTGGCCGACACCATCACGGCAGACCTGACGTTCTTCGAGAACGGCACGGTCGCCACCGAATGGGAGTCCATGGCCGCGTTCCGGGGGGTCTCCGAAGGAAACGTCACCCGGCTCGCCATCGCCAAGCCGGAGCCGCTGCGCACCGAACACGAAGCCTTCCGCGACGCCGTCCTCGGACTGCGCAGCGACGTCGTCACCATGCGCGAAGGCCTGGACACGCTCCGCGTGGCCGAAGCCGTGCTGGAGTCCGCCACCAACCGGCAGATCGTGAAGATTGCTGCTTCGTGAGTGAAAACCGGCCTGTCAGGGTCACCGTGGCAACACGGCTCTTCACGCCGGAAGTGGGTGCTGCCTCGTTCCGGTTGAAAGCCCTCGTGGACGGCCTGGCGGCCAAGGGCGCCGACGTTAGCGTCCTCACCACCAGGCCGCCCAAGGGATCGCCGGCCTTCCAGCCTCGCTACAAGGTCTCCCGGTGGCCCGTGCTGCGGGACGCCGGGGGCAACGTGCGCGGCTACGTGCAGTACATGAGCTTTGACGTGCCCGCCTTTTTCCGGCTGCTGTTTTCGCGGGCGGACGTCGTCGTGTCGGAGCCGCCGCCCACCACCGGCGTGGTCGTGGCGCTGACATCGGCCCTGCGGCGCAGGCCGTTTGTCTACTACGCCGCCGACATCTGGACTGAAGCTTTGTCCGCGACGGACGTGCCCGACGTCGTCATCCGCGTCATGCGGGCCGCCGAAGGGTTTGCGCTGCGACGGGCAGCCAGGGTCATCGCCATCTCTGACGCCGTGGCTGATAAGGTCAGGCAGTTCGGCGTTCAGCCGAACCGCATCACTGTGGTCGGCAACGGGATCGATACCTCGGTGTTCGGACCCGAGGGGGAGACCGCCGGGTCTGACGGACTGTACTTTGTGTACACCGGAACCATGTCCGAGTGGCAGGGCGCCGATATCTTCATCCGTGCACTGCCTGCTGTGCTCGCCGAGCACCCCGGCGCCAGCATCCGCTTCTTCGGCCAGGGTGCCGACGAGCCCCACCTCAGGGAGCTTGCAGAGGAAACAGCGCCCGGCCACGTGACGTTCGGCGGCGTCATTCCTCCCGCCGACGCGGCCCGCTGGATCCGTGGGGCAGCCGCGGCCCTGGTCAGCATCAAGCCGGGCCAGGGCTACGATTTTGCCAAGCCCACCAAGATCTACGCCGCTGCGGGTTGCGGGACTCCCGTGGTCTTCGCCGGAACGGGGGAGGGTGCCGCGCTCGTCTCCGGCAACGGACTTGGCGAATCGGCCAGTTACGACGTGGAAAGCGTCGCCGCGGCCATGTGCCGTGTGGCGTCCGGGGAAAAATCCGGCGGCAACGCGGACGGCCGGGACGCCAGGGCCGGCTGGGTACTGCAGCATGCGTCGCTGGCAACGTCAGGGAAGCATGCCGCCGCTGAAGTGCTCGCCACCGTTCCGTCCGGGGCGTAGTTTGCGGCGTCAGACCAAGGCCGGGATGGCCGCCTTCGCCGCCGGTGAAACCTCATTCGGAATCGTCGGGCTGGCGTGCCCGAGCCGCCCCGGAATACGGGACGCTTTTTAACTTCGGGTAGTCTAGACCCGGCAGATAGGGCTGCTGAACCCTGCCACCAAAACACACAGGAGAGTTGTGAACGCTGATCTCGTCGTAGTCGGTTCGGGTTTTTTTGGCCTGACAATCGCGGAACGCGCCGCCACGGAGCTGGGGCTAAAGGTTGCCGTCCTGGACCGCCGCCACCACATCGGCGGCAACGCGTACAGCGAAAATGAGTCCAAGACGGGCATCGAGGTCCACCGGTATGGCGCCCACCTCTTTCACACCTCCAACGAGCGGGTCTGGGAGTACGTGAACCGCTTCACGGCGTTCACCGGTTACCAGCACAAGGTCTACACCAGCCACAAGGGCGAGGTGTACTCCATGCCCATCAATCTGGGCACCATCAACCAGTTCTTCCGGTCCTCCATGGGCCCCGGCGAGGCACGTGCCCTCATCCAGGAGCAGGCCGGCGAACTGGCGGGCACCGATCCGCAGAACCTGAATGACAAGGGGATCCAGCTGATCGGCCGGCCCCTGTATGAGGCGTTCATCAAGTACTACACGGGCAAGCAGTGGCAGACCGACCCCAAGGATCTGCCGGCGGAAATCATTTCCCGGCTTCCGGTCCGCTACAACTACGACAACCGCTACTTCAACGACACGTATGAGGGACTGCCGGTTGACGGCTACACCGCGTGGATCGAGCGGATGGCTGACCACCCGAACATCGAGGTCCACCTCAACACCGACTTCTTCGACGGCGGCGAATTCGGCCGGGAGGCCGTGCGCGGCCAGGTGCCGGTCATCTACACCGGCCCCGTTGACCGGTACTTCGACTACGCCGAAGGCGACCTGTCCTGGCGCACCATAGACCTTGAGGAAGAAGTCCTCCCGATCGAGGACTTCCAGGGTTGCTCGGTGATGAACTACCCGGACGAGGACGTCCCGTACACCCGGATCCACGAATTCCGTCACTTCCACCCCGAGCGTGACTACACGAAGGACGCCACGGTCATCATGCGGGAGTTCTCCCGCTTTGCCGAGAAAGGCGACGAGCCCTACTACCCGGTGAACACTGCAGTGGACCGCGAGAAGCTTCTGGCCTACCGCGACCTGGCCCGCGGCGAGGATTCCGTGCTGTTCGGCGGCCGGCTGGGAACCTACAAATACCTCGACATGCACATGGCCATCGGATCGGCCCTGAGCATGTTCGACAACAAGATCAAGCCGCACTTCAGCGGCGGTGCGAAGCTGGAAAGCGGAGGAGTAGACGCATGAGCGTAGCGACGGAGTTCCGGCAGGGAACCGAACCGGGCACTGACGGGACTGTGTGGAAGACAGTCCACCGCGTTGTATTCCCGGTCGACGGCGATACCGACACCCTCCCGCTGTACGTCGACTTCGACGCCGCCCGCCGAGTGGTGGAATCGCAGGACACCAGCAGCAAGCGGGGCGCGGCATCACCAGTTGTGTCCCAGCGCAGCGAGATGCGTTCGGACTTCATCCTTGGCCGCCGCGAGCTGTCGCTGCCCGCGCACCGCCGCGTTTCCTTCGGAACATACTTCAACGCGTTCCCCGCCAGCTACTGGCGGGCGCACACCGACGTGCAGCAGGTCCGCCTGAGCATCGAGGTGGACGCCGAGGCGACGGTCATCGTCTACAAGTCCAGCCCCCGCGGCAGCTCAAACCGCGTCCAGAGCCTGCATGTCACGGGCGGCGCCACCGCCACCTGCGACCTCTCGCTGACCACTTTCGCCGACGGCGGCTGGTACTGGTTTGACCTCGTCGCCCACGGCCACGATGTGAAGCTGAAGCAGGCCGGCTGGTCTGTTCCGCAGCCCGAGGGGTTCACGGCCGGGTCACTGTCCATTGCGGTCACCACGTTCAACCGGCCGGACTACTGCGTCAAGCACCTGCGGACCTTTGCCGAGTCCGAGGACCTGCTGGCGGTCATGGACCGCCTCATCGTCACGGACCAGGGCAACCAGAAGGTCCGGGACGAGCCGGGCTTCGACGAAGCCGCGGCCGTGCTCGGCGACAAGTTCAAGCTCGTTGAGCAGGGCAACCTTGGCGGCTCCGGCGGCTTTGCCCGGGGCATGCACGAGGCCGTCGAGGGCGGAGAGAGCAAGTACGTCATGCTGCTCGACGACGACGTCGTCGTGGAGACCGAAGGCGTCCTCCGGGCCGTCAACTTCGCCGACTTCACCCGCAGCGCCACCATCGTGGGCGGCCACATGTTCAACCTGTTTGAACGCTCCGTGATCCACAACTTCGGCGAGGGCATCAACGAGTACCGGTTCCAGTACGAGCCGATCGGCGAGGGACAGAGCGCCCACGACTTCTCCGCCAGCAACCTGCGCACCACCCCGTGGATGCACCGCCGGATCGACGTGGACTACAACGGCTGGTGGATGTGCCTGATCCCGACGTCGATCATCAGGGAGATCGGGCTGGCCCTGCCCGTCTTCATCAAGTGGGACGACGTCGAATACGGCATCCGTGCCAAGGCAAACGGCTACACGACGGTGAGCCTGCCCGGCGCGGCAGTCTGGCACATGCCCTGGACGGAAAAAGACGACACCATCGACTGGCAGGCCTACTTCCACCAGCGGAACCGGTGGGTGGCGGCGATGCTGTACTCGCAGTACGAAAAGGGCGGCCGCCTTCCCATCGAAAGCTTCCTCCAGGATGTCCGGCACCTGCTTTCGCTCCAGTACTCGGCTGTGGAGCTGAGGAACCGTGCCCTCCAGGACCTGCTCGACGGGCCCTCGCACCTGCACCGTACAATCGGCGGCAAGCTCCCCGAGATCCGCAAAGTCCGTTCGGAATTCCCGGATGCCCAGGTCAGCAAGGACATCACCGAGTTCCCCGCCGTCAAGCGGCTGCACCTGCCGAAGTTCGGCCTGGTTCCCTCCCGGCCCAAGAACTTCGCGCAGACCGTGTCCAGCGCGCTGTCCGGGGCCATCCGCCAGCTCCGCCCCGTGGACCCGGCCGCATCAGAGCACCCCGAGGCCGTGGTACCCGCGGCGGACGCACGCTGGTGGCGGCTTTCGCACCTGGATTCAGCACTCGTGTCGGCTTCGGACGGAACTGGCGCCTCCTGGTACCGCCGCGACAACGTCCGCTTCCGCAAGGAGCTGCTGCGCAGCCTTGCCCTGCACACTCGCGTGCTGGCCCGTTGGGACGAGCTCTCCGCGTCCTACAAGAAGGAACTGCCCAACTTCACGTCTCCGGATGCCTGGCGCCAGACCTTCGCGGCCAACTCCGGCTCCGAGGCTGATCAGCAGAAGCCCGGTCAGTGACAAACGGACGCACCTCTCCCACTCAGCAGGACTCCGGCCGGGCGCTGGTGGCGCCGGGAACCGGGAACGGGCTCGTTGACGTTTTCCGTTCCCGGTTCCTCCTCAAGCTCCTGGTCCGCAAGGAACTCAGAATCAGGTACCGGGGCTCGGTCCTCGGACTGCTGTGGACCTATGTCAAGCCCGGGGTCCAGTTCATTGCCTTCTACATTGCCCTCGGTGTTTTCCTGGGACTGGAGCAGAGCCCTACCAACAGGGGAGGACTGCCCAACTACGCGGTCTACCTGTTTTCCGGCATCATCCTGGTGAACTTCTTCACGGAGTCCCTGAGCACGGCAACACGGTCGATCGTCAACAACAGCGGGCTGATCAACAAGATCTACCTGCCGAGGGAACTGTTTCCGGTGTCCTCGGTATGGGTCTCGGCGGTTCATTTCTTCCCGCAGCTGTTTGTGCTTGTGGTGGCCTGCCTCTTCAGCGGCTGGCGCCCCGGACCGCTGGAGGCGGTCACCGCCGTCGCCGGCTTTGTCATGATTGCGCTGCTTGCCACCGGCCTGGGCCTGTTTTTCGGCTCCGTCAACGTGTACTTCCGCGATTCGGAGAACCTCGTTGACCTGATTCTGCTCATCGCCACCTGGGTCGCCCCGGTGCTGTACTCCTGGCGGATGGTGCTGGACAAGGCCGGCGAAGCCTGGTTCACGGTTTACCAGCTCAACCCGATCACGATCGCGGTGGAGTGCTTCCACCATGCCTTTTGGCTGCCGACTACGGCAGGGGCAGAGGGAAGCCCGCCCAACCTGGTCACCGTCTGGGTTCCCGTGGGGCTGCTCGTCTCGCTTGCCATCCTTTTCCTCGGCCAGTGGACATTCCGCCGGCTCGAGGGCCGCTTCGCACAGGAGCTGTGAGTCTTGACCACCGCAATTGAAATCCGCAACATCAACAAACAGTTCGTCCTGCGGCACACCCGGTCACTCAAGGAAGCCCTTGTGTGGCTCCTGCGGGGCCGCAAAGGTGATCTGTCAAAGAAGTTCCATGCGCTCCGGGACCTGTCCATCGACGTCGAACACGGCGAGACAGTGGCCCTCCTGGGACTGAACGGCTCGGGAAAGTCAACGCTGCTCAAGCACATCTCCGGCGTCATGCTCCCCGATTCCGGCACTGTCCGCACCGGCGGACGCGTTGCCGGACTGATCGAGGTCGGCGCCGGGTTCCACCCTGACCTCTCAGGGCGTGACAATGTGTTCCTGAACGGCGCGATCCTCGGGATGACCGAGGCCCAGATCAAGGAAAAATTCGACTCCATCGTCGAATTTGCCGAGATCGGCGAGTTCATCGATACAGAGGTCAAGTTCTATTCCTCGGGAATGTACCTCCGGCTGGCGTTCTCAGTGGCAGTCCACACGGACCCCGACGTCTTTCTGGTCGATGAAATCCTCGCCGTGGGCGACGAGCCGTTCCAAAAGAAGTGCCTGGCCAAGATCAAGGAACTCGCGGCGGCCGGCAAGACGCTGGTGGTGGTCAGCCACGACCTCGACCTCGTGGCCCACGTCTGCGAACGCGGAGTACTTCTGGAACACGGCCGGGTCACCATGGACGGCCCGGTGGCCGACGTGATCAGCCGGCTCCGCGGCAACTAACACACTCTTGGAGGAAATTTGTCCTGGCTGACTTCGCTGCCGGCGCTGCTAGCGGCAGTGGCCGTGGTGCTCGTTCCCGGTGCTGCGCTTGCGTGGTCTCTCGGGTTCCGGCGCACCAGCCTGCTGGGACTCGCGCCCGTGCTGTCCCTGTCCGTCGCGGGCGTTGGCGCCGTGCTGGCACCGTTCGTCCACCTGGAGTGGGGGATCGGCGTCGTGGTTGTGACGGCCGCTCTGGCGTCCGCCGCAGCATGGGCCGTGATGCGGCGCCCGTGGCAGCGCCGGGAAGCAACGGCACTGCAGCGGGCGGCGCAGCAGGGCGACGGCTGGCCGACCCTTGCGGCCGGCGCCATCGGTGTTGCCGTCGGTGCACTTCTCATTGCCCGCCGGGTCATCCAGCTGATCGGTGAACCCGACAACATCTCCCAGCGCTACGACAACGTCTTTCACCTGAACGCGGTCCGCTACGTGCTGGATACGGGCAACGCCTCAACCTTGAACCTCGGCAGCATGGCTGGCGGGACCGGCGGACTGTCCTCCGTGTACCCCGCCGTGTGGCATTCGCTGGCTGCCCTCGTGACCCAGCTGACCGGCGCGTCCGTCCCTGTCTCGGTGAACGCGGTCAACCTCGTGGCTTCGGCGGTCATCTGGCCTATCTCCGTGGTGTTCCTGACGCGCGTAGTCATCGGGCCGCGCCCCGTTGGGCTCATGGCCGCAGGGGTACTGTCGGCGGGTTTTCTCGCTTTCCCCTATCTGTTGCTGGTGTGGGGCCCGCTGTTCCCCAACCTGCTCTCCGTCAGCGCGTTGCCGGCCGGCGTCGCCGCTGTTATCTTCGTCTGCCGGCTGTCACCGACGCTCCGGGAACCTCCGCTGCGCGCTTGGCTCGCCCTCCTCGTGGCAGTTCCTGGACTGGCCCTGTCCCACATGAGCGCCGTCAACGCGCTTCTGGCCTTCAGCATTCCGGTCGTCCTGGCACGGCTTTTCCTCTACATCCGGGAGCTGATCCGGACCAAGGCGGCACCGAAGAAGTTTGCGGTCGTGGTCCTGGGCTCGGTGGCGGGCGCGGTTGCGGTAGTGGTGGCGTGGCAGAAGCTCCGTCCAGCGCCGTATAACGGCTGGGTACCGCATCAGACGGTGCCTGGCGCCATCGGTGAAGTCCTTGCGAACGGGCCCATGAAGACGGACGCCACCCTTCTGATCTCCGTACTGGCACTGATCGGCATAGCCAGGCTCATCCGGCGGCGGACACAGCTCTGGTTGCTCGGGTGCTACCTGGTGGCCGGGTTCCTTTACGTCGTGGACGCCGGTTTTGCCGCGGGCTGGGCCCGGGCATTCTTCACAGGCACCTGGTACCAGGACACCTACCGCCTCGCGGCCTACCTTCCCATTTTCGCTGTGGTGCTTGCAGCCCTGGGCGTGCTGGCCACAGCCGACACTGTCAAGGCAGCTGCCGGCGTCCTTGCCCTGAAACTGCCCCCGGGCAGGGTAGGCCGGATGCGGCTGACCGGCGTTGCGGGCCTGGCCGGAATCCTGGCGGTCTGCCTTGCCCTTGGCTGGGCCGCGCAGACAGGCCCGGTCCGGGGCTATGTGGCGTCCAGCCAGTACTTCTTCGAACGCGACACCAAGGACTCCATCCTGTCGTCAGACGAGTACGCCCTGTTGGCCCGCCTCGGCTCGGAGGTACCCGAAGACGCGGTCATCGCGGTGAACCCGTGGAACGGCGGGTCACTTGCCTACGCTTTTGCCGACCGCAAGGTGCTGGAGTTTCATATGGGGCAGCGGGAGAGCAAGAGCATGCGCGTGGTGGCGGAGTCGCTCGCGGACGCCGGTACCTCACCCGCGGTGTGTGACGCTGTGAGGGCGACGAAAGTTTCCTATGCCCTGGATTTTGGCACGCAGTATCTCCTGAACCACCCGCAGAGCAGGACCTATCAGGGCCTGCAGAACCTCGCATCCTCGGGGGCGGTTCAGCTTGTGGACCAGCAGGGCAACGCCAAGCTGTTCAAAGTGGTGGCCTGCAGCTAACACAGCAAAAGACCTCCGGAACGGGCGTCCTGCGCC